>JAWVWU010000068.1:0-8744 GCA_033723595.1 Marinobacter sp.
CTTGCCGCGGTTTTTCCCGGTCAGCAGACCCTGGAAGGCACTGATGGTATTGTCGAAGCCCTCGACGATGTCCTCCTGGTAACGAATGTCGCCATTGCGGACCCACGCTGCCATCTCTCGCCGGAACTCGTCCCGATGCTCGAGGTGGTCGGACTGGATGAAGCCCCTGAACATCAGCCGCTTGATCAGAATCTGTCCCATGAACGGAATCAGGCGGTCAGGCCCTTCCGGCAGTGATGCCTGGTTATAGTGGGCGATACGACCACAGACCGGGATGCGGGCAAAGTCGTTGACCAGGCCCATCACCGCATCAAAGACCCGGCCACCCACGTTTTCAAAGTAGACATCAATGCCATCGGGACAGGCGTTGGCGAGCTGTGCTTCAAAGTCATCGTCCTTATAGTTCACGCAGACGTCAAAGCCGTATTCCTTCACCACATGGTCACATTTGTCCGGCGCACCGGCCACGCCCACCACCCGACACCCTCGAAGCCTGGCGATCTGACCCACGACCTGTCCCACCGCCCCGGCGGCCGCAGACACCACCACCGTCTCGCCGGCTTTGGGTTGACCGAACAGCTTGAGGCCCACGTAGGCGGTAAAGCCGGGCATACCCAGAACACCCACGCCGGTACTGATCGGCGCCTCGGCCGGATCCAGCTTGAGCAATGTTCTGGCATCGGCGACCGCATGGGTCTGCCAGCCGCTCTGGCTGACCACGTAATCGCCGGATTCAAGCAGCGGACTGTTGCTGGCGATCACCTGGCTGATGGTCTGTCCGGTCATCACCTCGCCCAATTCCACGCTCTTGGCGTAGGAAGCGGCATCGTTCATCCGGCCACGCATGTAGGGGTCCAGGGACATGTAAATGGTGCGCAGCAGCACCTCGCCCTCGCCCGGCTCTGGCATGGCCGTTTCGCGGATTTTCAGATGCTGGTCTGTTGGCATGCCGACCGGCCGCTCTGCCAGTATGTACTGTCTGTTTTTTTCCATCGTTTTCACCTCTGGTGGTTGCACCTGCCAGGCAGGTACACGAAAATCAAATATGGAACTATCTTTCTCTCAGCGAAACATTGGAGATAAAAATGAACACCATCGCTCTGTCTGATCTTGCCCGCCATACCGGCCAGGCCATTGGCTCCAGCCCCTGGAAAAAAGTGACCCAGGAGATGATCCAGGCCTTTGCAGATGCCACCGGTGATCATCAGTGGATCCACGTGGACGTGGAGCGGGCCAGGGCCGAATCCCCCTGGCAGAGCCCGGTCGCCCATGGTTTCCTGACCATTTCGCTGATTCCCCAGCTCAACCAGTCGGTCATGACCGTCACCGGCACCGCCGCTACCATCAACTATGGCATGAACAAGCTGCGCCTGCCCTCGGCGGTCAAATCCGGCGCCGAGATCCGCACCAACGTCACTCTGTTGGACGTCAAACAGATCGACGACCAGCGCACCCTGGCCACCTATCAAACCGTGGTTGAAATCAGGGGCGAAGACAAACCCGCCTGCGTCGCCGAAAATCTGGCGATGTACGTGCGCGCCTGAGCGCCAATAAAAAAAGGGGCCGAAGCCCCTTTTTCAATCACTCAGCTGCCGTCCCGAGAGACGGCATTCTGACTCACTCGCTCATGCTCTCAACAACGATCTTGCCGTCCTTGACCACGGCAACCGTGGTGTCGGTGACGAAGCCGCCCTTGTCGTCAATCTTCTTGACTTCATAGGGGTTGAACTTGTCAGGCATGCTCTTGATCGCTTCCGGCATGGTCTTGCGGATAGCCATCGGATCGGTGGAACCGGACTGCTCCATGGACGCGACAACCGCGTGCAGGGCCAGGTAGTTGAACGCAGCTTCGGAGCCCGGCGTCTTACCGTACTTCTCCTCGTAGCGCTTGATGAAGCTCTTGGCTGCGTCGGTGTCGTATACGGACAGCGGAACCACGCCAATGGCGCCGTTCATCATGTCCAGACCACCGGCGACCTCAGCCACTTCGTCGATTTTGGCCTGATCCATGATCATGAAGCCGCCTTCAAAGCCCAGCTGACGGGCCTGCTGGATAACCAGACCGGTCGGCTCGGACGCACCGCCGACGAACATCACATCCGGGTTTTCAGCCACGATACGGCTGACACCGGTATAGAAGTCAGCAGACTTGTTGTAGTCCATCGGGTTGTTGGCAACCACGGTGCCGCCGTCTTTTTCCCACTCGGCCTTGACCATCTTGGCCCAGATCTTGGCGTACTCGTGGGTGGCGCCACCCATGCCCAGCTTCTTGCCTTCATGAGCCAGGGCGTACTTGGAGAAGGCACGAACGTAGCCGTCGAAGGTCGGCGGAATACGCATGGTCAGGGAGTTACCCTTCTGGGTGACCGTCGGCACACTGGTGTAGGCCATGATCAGGAAGTTGTCTTTTTCGTTGAAGTCCTGCAATGCAAAGACACCACCGGAATGAGGAATGAACACAACGGGAACGTTGTTTTCCTGCTTCAGACGCTTGGCGTTGGTCGCCGCCTGCGCCGGAGAGTACTTGTCATCCAGTGCGATCAGGTTAATGGTGTGTTTTTCGCCCGCGACGGTGAAGCCACCGTTGGCGTTGATTTCCTCGGCTGCCATTTTCAGGCCGGACAGTACGTTTTCACCGTACAGTGCCGCACCGCCGCTCAGCGGGCCGGTGAAACCAATATTGACAGGCGATTCCGCGAGAACCGAGGCAGACAGCCCCAGGCCCAATGTCGCGACCGCGACCGCTTTGCCAAGTTTTTTTACTATTTTCATTGTTTTCTCCCTGGTTATTGCGCTTGTCACAGACAAGTTTCGGTCAGTGTCTCTCGGGCGATGCAGGATGCATCAGGCCCCGATATACGCTTTGCGCACGTCTTCATTGCCCAACATGGTCTCACGATCACCTTCCATGACCAGTTGTCCGTTCTCCATCACGTAAGCATGGGTGGCAATTTTCAGCGCCGCAAACGCATTCTGTTCAGCCAGCAGAACCGTAGTCCCGAGGCTGTTAATCTGTTGGATGGTTTCAAACATCTGCTTGACCACCAGCGGGGCCAGGCCCAGTGACGGCTCGTCCAGCATCAGCAACCGCGGCCGACTCATCATCGCACGTCCGATCGCAACCATCTGCTGTTGGCCGCCGGACAGCGAGCCCGCCGGCTGCTCCGCCTTCTCCTCGAGAATCGGGAACAGCTCGAGCACTTCGTTAAGGCGCTTCTTGTTGCCCGCCCGATCCCGGCGGTGGACGTAAGCGCCCATCATCAGGTTCTGATGGACCGTCATCTGGGGAAACAGCTTGCGGCCTTCAGCGCACTGCACGATGCCCGAGGACACCACCGCGTTCGGCTTGAGGCCGTTGAGCCGCTTGCCCTCAAATTCGATGTCACCGGCCGTCGGCTTGTTGAGACCGGACAGCGTGTTGAACAGTGTCGACTTGCCGGCACCATTAGCGCCGAGCAGGACCACCAGCCCTCCGGTATCGACGGTCATGGAGATATTGCTCAGTGCCTTGAAGCTGCCGTAGCAGACATCGACATTCTTAAGCTGCAGCATCTTCATCACTCCCCAGGTAGGCTTCAATCACCACCGGATTGGTCTTGATCTCGTCCGGCGTGCCTTCGGCGATCTTCTCACCGTGATCCAGCACCATGATCTTGTCAGCCATGCCCATGATCATATCCATCTTGTGTTCGATCAGGCAGACGGTCAGGCCATTTTTGACCATCTTTTTCATCAGTTCGGCCAGGCCTTCGGTTTCTTCCGGATTGACCCCGGCGGCGGGCTCGTCCAGCAGTACCATCTTCGGATCAGTGGCCAGCGCCAGGGCAAACGCAACGCGCTTACGCTCTTCCTGGGTGATGTCCGCGATGAACTGGTTTTCGACATGGGACAGACCGACAAAATCCAGCGCTTCGCGAGCCTTGTCACGACACTCTTTCTCTTCCGCCTGCAGGCGCCTGGAATTGATCAGAACATCCCACAGCCCGGACCGGGTACGCAGGCGATGACCTACGATCAGGTTGTCCAGCACCGTCGCCTGTTCAAACAGGTTGGTGGTCTGGAACGTCCGGCCCACGCCCAGTTTGGCCACGTGGTCACAGCGCATCGTGGTGATATCCACGCCGTCGAACAGGATCTTGCCGGAGGTCGGCTGGTGCATGCCCGAGACCAGGTTGAAGAAGGTGCTCTTGCCGGCGCCGTTCGGCCCGATAATCGCGTTGATCTTGTTGGCTTCGAAATGGACGGAGACGTCGTTGACCGCGGCCAGACCACCGAACATTTTGGTCAGGTGCTCAATACTAAGCATTGTTTTCTGCCTCCCTGGTCGCACTGGGGGTCACTTTGCTTTCCTTTCGCTTTTTGGCCGGTCCCATTTCCTGGGTCTTGCGATGCATCCAGGTCAGGAACGAGCCAACAATCCCGCGGGGGAAGAAGATCACCAGCACCACCAGCAGCGGGCCGAAGATGATCATGCGGTATTCCTCCAGGAACTGCAGCGACTGGGTAATCCAGACAATGCCCAGGGTGCCCACCAGCGGCCCTGAAATCGTGCCGATACCGCCTACCAGCAGGTAGGTGATGATATCGAACGTGTGATTGATGTTGGCTTCTTCCGGTCCGATGAAACGGATCATGCCCGCGTAGAGCGCACCGGCCAGGCCTGCATAAGTGGTTGACAGAATGAACGCCAGCACCTTGTTGCGCATCAGGTTGATACCGAGGGATTCGGCCAGTTCGTCGCCGTTACGGATGGCAATGAATGTCCGGCCCATCAGCGAGCGCGAGAGCTTGCCCATGAACCAGATGGCCAGAACCAGGAACACCAGCACCAGGTAGTAGAACGGCGTGGTATCGGTAAAATCCACCAGGCCAAACCCGTGAGGCGCGGCAATGTCCCGCACACCAATCGGCCCGTGCGTCAGCTCTTCCCACTTGTCCAGCAACAGGTAGATGATAAATCCCACGCACAGGGTGAAGATCGCGAAGTAGTGCTCCTTCAGCCGCAGCGATACCGCGCCGACCAGGAAGCCGAGAAACGCCGAGATAAGGATGGCCGCCAGGAACGCCGGCCAGAAATTCCAGCCGTAATCGGCGGTCAGCAGGCCAAGGGCGTAGGAGCCAATGGCGAAGAAACCACCGTGGGCGAGGTTCAACTGGCCACAGTAGCCGGTGATGATGTTCAGGCCGTAGACCGCAATCGCCCAGATGAAGGCGGTGGCCATGACATAGACCTGATACTCGTTGTGGGCGATCAGCGGAAAGACGATCGCCAGGGCCAGCAGCACGTACTTGGTGCTCGGGCGCAAAAACAGGGTTCCAAGTTTATACAACATCAGTGAGCCCCCTTGGCGAACAGACCTTGTGGGCGAACGGAGAGGATGATCACCAGCAGGCCGAAGGAAATCAGATCCTTGTAGGCGGAGGCGAGGTAGAAACCACCGAAGGCCTCGGCGAATCCGATGATCATACCGCCCAGAATGGCACCGGGTATGCTGCCCATGCCGCCCAGGATGATAATGACAAACGCTTTCATGATGACCAGGTTACCCATGGACGGATAGACCAGGTTGATCGGCGCATAGAGACTGGCCGCGATGGCCGCCAGCGCACCGGAAATACCGAACGTCATCATGGCGACACGGTTGGAGTCGATACCCACCAGGAACGCGCCGTCGCGATTCTGCGCCATGGCAATGATCGTGGCGCCGGTCATGGTCTTGCGCAGGAAGTACTGCAGGCCGATCAGCAGCGCGATGGCACCGCAGATGATCAGCAGACGCTGCTCGGGAATGATCAGCCCCTCGAACCGCAGAATGCCGTGGTAAGGCGAGGTGATGCGACGGAAGTCCGCACCCCAGAACAGCTGTACCGTGGCTTCAAGGAACAGCAGCACCCCGATGGCGGCAATCTTGTGGTGTATCGGAGGCGAGTGGCGCAGCGGGTAGAACACCAGCCGCTCCAGCAGGATGCCCAGCGACGCCACGATCACCGCGGAGCCCGCCATGGCGGTCCAGTAAGGCGCACCCAGGTCAATCATCAGGGTGTAGGTCATGAACGCACCGACCATGTACAGGGCACCGTGCGCAAAGTTTGGGATATGGAGAATACCGTAAACAAGCGTCAACCCGAGCGCTACGAGACCGTAGATGCTGCCGAGTGTCAGACCGTTTATGACTTGCTGGAAGAAAAGATTCAAATCAGCCTCCCGTGGCAAAATTGTTGTTATGGGATTGCCGTTCAGACTGCGTCAACCCGTATGGTGCTGTCAGGAGCGCGGGGGGCCCGCCGCACGTCAAGCGTTGATGCCGGATCTGGCCCGACACCATGGGCCAAAGAGTACACCCCGCACCAATCATGTCAATAGACAAAATGTAATTCCGCTCTGCGGTCCATTACGGTATTTTTAGCAAGCTTATTGAAATCGGGCCGACCGTACACTACGGACGACCCGGGCGCCGCTAAAGCCGCAGATCAGCGGTGAGGTCCATGCATCAGGCCTGCTTTTTCCACTCCTCGTCCTGCAGCGCCTTCCACATCAGTTTGCCAGTGGGGGACTTGGGCAGCTCGGTCACAAACTCAATAATTTCCGGCACCTTATAAGCGGCCATCTCTTCTTTGCACCAGGCGATGATGTCCTCTGCGGTGGTATTGCCATCCGCGTCGGGCGTCAGCACCACACAGGCCTTGACGGTCTCGCCGCGGCGCGGGTGCGGGGAGGAAATCACGCAGCACTCGTGGATAGCCGGGTTGCGGTACATCATGCTCTCCACTTCCGAGGGCCATACCTTGAAGCCGGAGGCGTTAATCATCCGCTTGACCCGATCGACCATGAAAAAGTAGCCGTCTTCGTCGTAGTAGGCGAGGTCACCGGTGCGGAAAAAGCGCTCGCCGTCCAGTTCGATGAACGCAGCTTCGGTTTCTGCCGGCCGGTTCCAGTAGCCCACGGTGACCTGCGGGCCGCGGCTGACAATCTCGCCGACTTCGTTGGGACCTTTTTCCTGAAGGGTTTCCACATCCACGATGCGCGAATCCACGTCGAACACCGGAATACCCAGGCACTGGGCCTTGGGATGGTTCGGCGGATTGATGTGGGTCGCCGCCATGGTTTCCGAGAGGCCGTAGCCTTCGATGTAATCGAGTCCCGTCATGGTGTGCAGCTTCTTGGCGATGGCCTCGGGCATGGCCGCCCCACCGCCGCCGATGGTCATCAGGCTGCTCAGATCGTACTGACCGATGTCCGGATTCGACAGGAAGTCGACCGCCATGGTGACGATGTTGGTCCAGCCCGATACTCTGTACCGCTCGATCAGCTTCGCCGCGACGTTACGATCCCAGCGGGTCATGATCACGCTGGTGGAACCGGTGTAGATCGGTCCGTTCATCGAGCCCTGCATGCCGGTCACATGGAAAAACGGCAGGGTCGCCAGTTGCACCGAATCCGGTGTGCTCAGATTCCAGTAGGCGCGATGGCAGGCGGTCGCCATCACTGCCCGGTGCACATGCATGCAGCCTTTTGGCGCTCCGGTGGTACCGGAACTGTACGGAATAACCGCCAGATCATCAGGACCGGCGGTGTGCGGTCCCGGCTTGTGACCGGAACCCAGAGCCTCTTCCCAGAGCAGGCAACCCGGTGTCGTGACCGGCGCCGCCGGGGCCTCCACTTCGGCGGGCAGTTTGAGGTCGGTCGGCTCTTTGACGTAGGTGCCGTAAGCCGCAACCACCACCTGCTCCAGCTCGGTTTTCTCGATCAGCGGCGTAATAAAGCCGGCCAGCTCCTGACCCGCCAGGCAAACCCGCGCGCTGGTGTCCGAGATATAATGTTCGAGCTCGGCCGAACGGTTCATTGGATTGACCGGAATCACCACCGCGTCGGCCCGCAAAATGGCGTAGTAACCGATCACATACTGGGGCGAGTTCTGCATGTACAGCAGCACCCGGTCGCCTTTCTTGACGCCCTGATGCTGGAGATAGCCTGCCAGCGACTCCACCTCCGCGAGCAACTCGCGGAAGGTGATCTTGCTGTCGTAATAGATAATGGCCGGGTGATCCGGATAGCGCAGCGCGGAAATTTCCAGGTTGGTGAACACACTGGTCTGCGGCAGCGTCATGGTTTTGGGCAGATCGTCAGGCCATACCCCGTAGTGTCGTGTAAACATGCTTGTTGTTCTCCCGTTAACGAGCGTCATGGCCGACCGGCTCCCGCCGCCCGGCCATGTCTGTCAGAGTTCGTCCAGTCGGTACTGGTCCTGCCCTCCCGGCAGGGACTGTTCTGAACGCAAAGGTGTGATCGCAATCGCGTTGTCGCGCAGGACCGCGACGTCGGCATCCGGTGCGACAATATGGCTGGAGCTGCGTTCGAAGCTCAGCCACCAATAAGGCAGACTGCGACCGTCCTGACCGGGCAGCAGCCGGGTGCGCTGGATTGAACCGGTCGACTGGCTGGCCCAGCGTGCCCCGGTGACCTGATCGGCATCACAGGCCGGGAAATTGATGTTCCAGCAGCAACGGGCGCCGGGCCCGCCCTGCCAGAGCTTGCGAATCACCCGCTCACCCCAGGTCGCCACCGGTGACCAGTTGATCTCGTCCCGGTTCAGGAACGCCTGGCTGAGCGCGATGCCCGGCACCCCCATGTGCTCGGCGGTCAGCACCGCACCCACGGTACCGGAATACTGCACCGAGTCGCTGATATTGGCACCGCTGTTAACCCCGGACAGCACCAGGTCCGGCGGTGTTTCGCCGAACCA
>JAWVWU010000069.1:0-8710 GCA_033723595.1 Marinobacter sp.
CCGTAAACTTCTGGTCGACACCTCGGACCAGGTCAAGAAACTGGCCCTGGAGCTGGGTGGCAACGCACCGTTTATTGTCTTCGAGGACGCCGACCTGGACGCGGCAGCGGATAACCTCATCGCGAACAAGTTCCGTGGTGGTGGGCAGACCTGCGTTTGCGCCAACCGGATTTTTGTCCACGAGAATGTCATGGACCGGTTTGGCGAGAAACTGGCTGAGCGGGTAAACCGCATGACCGTCGGCGATGGCATGAAAGAAGGTGTCGACCTGGGACCGCTCATTAACAAGGCCGGGTTCGACAAGGTGCGTCGTCACGTCAGCGATGCCCTCGAACGTGGCGCCAAGCTGGTGGCGGGCCGCCAACCTGATGAACTCAGTGGCAATGACCTGTTTTACCCGCCTACGGTGCTCAGCGGTATCAACCGGGACATGGCCTGTTCCCGTGAGGAAACCTTTGGGCCGCTCGTGCCCATGGCCGCTTTCCAGGGCGAAGAGGAAGTCATCGACGCCGGTAACGATACCGAATTCGGCCTGGCCGCCTACGTGTTTACAGCGGATGCCGAGCGGGCCCAGCGGGTGGCCGCCGGATTACGATTTGGTCACGTTGGCTGGAATACCGGCACCGGTCCCACGCCTGAGGCGCCGTTCGGTGGCATGAAGGCGTCCGGAATCGGGCGCGAGGGCGGCCTCGAGGGCCTGTTCGAGTTCGTCGAGCCGCAGACCGTCCCGCGCGGCTTCTGATCGCGGTCTGCCGGCGGTCGCTCAGGTGGCGCCGCCGGCAGGCGATCAGACGATCAGCTCAGGTCGTTCGCTGACCGGCCCGTGCGCCAAGCCCATTGCCGGTCCACGCCAGCCCGTTGCGGGTCCCCATCGCCGGTCAAGGGCGGTTGCGATCGGCGTCTGATTCGGCCGCAGGCCTGCAGTCGAGCGGTTTCTTCCGGGAAAACTGTGCCCTCATGGCTTTGCGTGCGCGGGCTTCGTCCCGGTATTCCTCTGGCAGGGGTAACAGGTAATAAAGCACGTTGCCGCGCTGCCGGTCGGTCGGACCGTACTCGATCGTGCCGTCGGCCGCGGTAAATACCGGAGTGATGACCTGTACCCGCAGATCCGGGGCCCGCGCCTGAAGCGCGGCAACCGTGCCCAGGAAGCCCTCGCTGTGGAATGCGCCGGTCAGGTGGAGGATCTGATACCCGGGATGCTGCCGATGGGCCTGAAGAATCCGTTCTGCCATGGTGTTGTCGCGTAACAGCTGGGCCAGATAGCTGTTTTCGATCGCCACACTGTGTGAGGCCCCGTGTCCGCTTCCGCCCATGGCTCCCATGAATTTGTCACGATAGGCTGCCGAGCCGTAAAACGGCTGATCGGGAATCGTTGTCCGGGCATCGCCGGTCAGGGTTTCCAGGTAGGCCGGTCCCTGTTGCCCGACACAGTGCACCGTCCGTGCGGCGGCATTGGCCGCGACCACGGGCAGGCCATGGCGTCGGGCGAATTCGACCAATGGGCGGTACGACCCGGCGTAGTTGGGCCAGGCCTCGGCGTCCTCGCGCATGGCCGCCTCGCCGATACGGCCGTTCAGGTAGTGGTCCAGGTCGGCCTGGTGGTCGACGTTGAATTGCTCGAGGCTGAGAATCTGCTCTGGTCGCTGTTCATACAGCGCCTGTTGCAGGCGGGCTTCGAGCAGGTGGGCGCCGTTGTGGCCGTGATACTCACCCATCACCACCACATCGACGTCCTTGAGCCGGCGGACGAGCTCGGGCAGGGTGAGCACGGTATGGTCCGCGGCGCTGATCAGCGTGGTGTCCAGGAGTGATGCCAGTGGTTCAGGCGAGGTTGGTCGTGAGGCGGGCGACGACGCGCAGCCTGCAATCGAGGCGGCCAGAGTCATCAAGAAAAAGCGGGTCAGGCAGTTCATGGCAGTCTCCGGTTATGTGTGGTGGTAAAACCGTGGCTGGTTCGGTGGGCGCCGCTGCGTCAGGTCGCAATGTCTCACCGGGGAAACACCCGGGCCAACGATCCGTGGCAGGGCAGCACGGACCTTGCCGGGCCTGTTATAATTCGTGTCACTCATTCACCTGCAAACAGCGATAGCCACCCATGGATGTGTCCCCGATCATTGATCCCCTCAACGAGGCCCAGCGTGAAGCGGTAACCGCCCAGAACGAGCACCTGCTGGTGCTGGCGGGCGCCGGCAGCGGGAAAACCCGGGTGCTGGTCCACCGGATGGCCTGGCTGATGCAGGTGGATCAACTGCCTGCCACCAGTCTGCTGGCGGTTACGTTTACCAACAAGGCCGCCCGCGAAATGCGCTACCGCATCGAGCAGATGACCAACCTGCCAAGCCGGGGGCTCTGGTTTGGCACATTTCACGGAATCGCCCATCGCTTGTTGCGAGCCCACTGGCAGGACGCCGGTCTGCCGGAAAACTTCCAGGTACTCGACAGCGACGATCAGTTGCGACTGGTCAAACGCGTCATGCGAGAATTCCAGATTGATGAAAGCCGCTGGCCACCCAAACAGGCCCAGTGGTACATCAGCAGCCAGAAAGATGAAGGCCTGCGCGCCGATCACATTCAGGACAATCCCGGCGATCACTTTCACAGCACCATGCTGCGGATCTACCGCCGCTATGAGCAGCTGTGCCAGCAGAGCGGCCTGGTGGATTTCGGCGAACTGCTGCTGCGCTCCCATGAGCTCTGGCTGCACCGTCCCGAACTGTTGTCCCATTACCAGCGCCGTTTCCGACATATTCTGGTGGATGAGTTTCAGGATACCAACACCATTCAATATGCCTGGCTCCAGGTGCTGGCCGGTAACCGGGTGCCGCTGACCGTGGTCGGGGACGACGACCAGTCCATCTATGGCTGGCGGGGCGCCCGGATCGAAAATATCCAGCAGTACCAGCGTGACTTCCCGGACTCGAGGCTGGTGCGACTGGAGCAGAATTATCGCTCCACGCAGCTGATCCTCAAAGCAGCCAACGCGGTGATTGCCAACAATCAGGGCCGTCTGGGCAAAGAGCTCTGGACCGACGGCCCCGACGGTGACCCCATCCGTCTTTACGCGGCGTTCAATGAGCAGGATGAGGCGAATTACATTGCCGACACCATCAGCAGCTGGGTCGACGAGGGTAACCTGCGCAGCGAGGCAGCGATACTCTACCGGTCCAATGCCCAGTCCCGGGTGCTGGAGGAGTCGCTGATGCGGCAGGGTATCCCCTACCGGGTGTACGGCGGGCTGCGATTCTATGATCGTCAGGAAATCCGCAATGCCCTGGCCTATCTGCGGCTGGTGCATTATCGCAATGACGATGCCGCGTTCGAGCGGGTGGTCAACATTCCCGCCCGCGGCATCGGTGCCAAGAGCCTGGCCGACATTCGCGAACTGGCCTCCCGGGAGAGCCTGTCACTGTGGGAGGCCTCCCACCGGTTGCTGGCCGCCGGGCAGCTCAAGGGGCGCGCCCGGGGTGGGTTGCAGCAGTTTATCGACATCATCGAGCAACTGGCAGACATGGCGCCCAACGCGACGCTGCACGGGCTGAGCCAGGAGGCCATCACGCGCAGCGGGCTGCGGGATTACCACGCCAACGAGAAGGGCGAGAAAGGTCAGGCGCGGGCGGAAAACCTCGACGAGCTGGTCAATGCGACGGCGGAGTTTGACGTTGATGACGATCAGGACGCGCTGGCGGAGTTTGTCGCCCAGGCCGCCCTCGATGCCGGCGAAGCCCAGGCCGAAGCCGGGGAGGACAGCGTTCAACTGATGACGTTGCATTCGGCCAAAGGGCTGGAGTTTCCCATGGTGTTTCTGGCCGGTGTGGAAGAGGGTCTGTTCCCCCACAGCATGTCACTGGAGGAGCCTGGCCGAATGGAAGAGGAGCGGCGGCTGGCCTATGTCGGCATTACCCGGGCGATGAAGCACCTCACGCTGACCTACGCAGAGTCGCGCCGGCTTTATGGCCAGGAAAAATTCCACGCACTGTCCCGCTTCGTGCGGGAGATTCCGGCGGATTGCATTCAGGAGGTCCGTCTGCGCAACACGGTGACCCGCCCGGCAATGGTGCAGCGGCCCAACGAAAGTTTCTCCGATGGTGCAGCCGCCGAGCAGGCCGGACTGTCCCTGGGGCAGCGGGTCAGGCATCCGAAGTTCGGTGAAGGTATTGTCATGAACAGCGAGGGCAGCGGTCACCACACCCGCGTTCAGGTCAACTTTGACGACGGTGCCAAGTGGCTGGTGCTGGCCTTCGCGCCGCTGGAAGCCTGCTGAGCTGTCACGCTCAGCGTCGACCTGTCTCAGCGCGTCTGGTCGGGGACTTCGCGGATACGGCCGTTTTCGTCGATCGCCACGTAGACGAACAGCGCCTCAGTCACCTTGCGATGGCGGTTGGCATTCCGGTCGAGGGTCCAGACCTCGACGTTGATTTTCATCGAACTGCGGCCAATATCGACGAGCTCACAGTAAAAGCCCACCTGTGAGCCAACCCGCAGGGGTGACAGGAACTCCATGCGGTCGATGGCGACGGTTGCATTGCGGCCCAGGGAAATGCGCCCGGCCACGGTGGCCGCGGCGAGGTCCATCTGTTTGACGACCCAGCCCGCATAAACGTCACCGTTGGCGTTGGTGTCTGCCGGGAGAGGAATCACCTGAATGATCAGATCGCCTCGCGGCGTCGGTTTGTCGTCGTCGTAATTGGTCATTGAGCCCGCCTGTTCGACTGTTTTGTTGTAGTAGCCCGCATATTAATGGCCCGCGGGCGCGCTGCAAGTAAATTTGTCCGTTCCCGCTGATTATTCCGATTGCCATCAAACTGTCATGCCAGTGCGGTATAGGTCGGACAGGGAAACGGCCGTATTGTCCCCGGGTGCGGTTTGCACAGAGGCTTCCGCCTCATCTATATTAAGAGTCGGCGGTTCTGGGCCCGTTTGTGTCCCGTTGCCCATACTGTTCTTCCGCCGCAAGTCCGCCTGATTCCACTGGCCGATCGGCGTTGCCGGCCGGGCCGACGCTCAGATGCCCGGTACACGGGTCGACCTCTGCCGGAACAAGACCTGGAAAGTTACGTATTGGAGAGCACGTTGTATGCCAGATAAAAAGGATATGAGTTACGGAGATCACATCTCGGCCAAGTTCAATGAAGATCTCGCGGAGCTGAAGGCAAAATTTCTGAAAATGGGCGGCATGGTCGAGTCTCAGGTCGAAAGCGCGATCACGGCGCTGATCAACAATGATGGCCACCTTGGTGAGAAAGTTCGCGACGCCGACAAGCAGGTCGACCGGCTCGAGATTGTGATCGACGAGGAGGCCACCAACATCATCGCGCGTCGGCAGCCAGCCGCCCGTGATCTCCGTCTTGTGATCGCGGTGATCAAGATGGTGGCCGACCTCGAGCGGGTGGGTGATGAAGCCAAGAAAATCGCCAAGCTGGCGATCACTTTGTCCGAAGAAGGTCAGGCGCCACGCGGTTACGTGGAAGTTCAGCACATTGGCAATCACGTTCGTGGCATGCTGCGGGACGCCCTGGATGCCTTTGCCCGCCTCGATCCTGAGCCGGCTATAATGATCATGAAGGAAGACAAGCGGGTCGACGAGGAATACAAGGCGGCGGCGCGCTCCCTGCTGACCTTCATGATGGAAGATGCCCGCAACATCTCCAAGTGCATGTCGGTCATGTGGATTTTGCGGGCGTTGGAACGGGTAGGGGATCACGCCTGTAACATTGCCGAGAACGTCATCTACATGGTGGAAGGCGAGGATGTGCGACACAAGTCCACCGAGTGGGCCGAGAAAGTGGTTGGTAGCTGATTGATGCACTGCGCCCCTGGCATCTCACTCGCTGCGATACCGGGGGCTCCCTTCTTTTCCCTTCTGGCAGCCAGCCTGCGCCCATTTTCCGCTCGCCGATGACACGATTTTTACGATCGTAATAAAACTGCCATATTTGTCAGGGATACTGCGCGCAGGTCACGACATGTCAGCAACCGATTGGCATACGGCCAACAGCTGCACCGAATGGCGTGCGGCAGACGAATCCAACTGCTTTGGGAGAGAGTTCATGAAATTCGACAGAAAGCTGATTGCGGGTATCTTCGCCGCTGCTGCAGTAACCGTATCCGCGGCTGGCCACGCCGCCAGTGTTGAGCGCATCACCGGTGCCGGTTCATCATTCGCCTATCCGATCATTTCCAAGTGGGCCAGCGCCTACAAGAAAGAAACCGGCATTGAAGTGAACTACCAGTCGGTCGGTTCTGGTGCAGGCATCAAGCAGATCAAGGCCAAGAACGTCGATTTCGGCGCATCCGACGCCCCTCTGACCGTCGAAGACCTGAATGACAGCGGGCTGACCCAGTGGCCTCTGATCATGGGTGGCATCGTGCCGGTCGCCAACATTCCGGGCATCAAGCCGGGTGAACTGGCGGTTGACGGCGAAACTCTGGCTGCCATCCTGATGGGCAAGATCACCAACTGGAACGATCCGGCCATTGCCAAACTGAACCCGGACGCCAACCTGCCTGATCTGCGAATCACCGTTGTTCATCGCTCTGACTCCTCCGGCACCACCGCGATCTTCACCAACTACCTGGCCAAGGCCAGCGACGAGTGGAAAGAAAAAGTGGGCGAAGGCAAAACCGTCAACTGGATGTCGAAGGGCAACCTCGGTGGTAAAGGCAACGAAGGTGTCGCGTCATACACCAGCCGTATCAAAGGCTCCATCGGTTATGTCGAATACGCCTACGCGCTGGAAAACAAGCTGGGCTACATGGATATGATCAACCGCGAAGGCAACCGTGTTGCGCCGACCAGCGAGAACTTCGCCGCTGCCGCTGCAGGCGCTGACTGGAAAGGCACGCCGGGCTTCCGGGTTGTGCTGACCAACCAGCCGGGCGAGAACAGCTGGCCGATTACCGGTTCCACGTTTGCCATCGTGCACACCAATCCCGAGAATCCTGCGCAGGTCAAAGCCGTTCTGGATTTCTTCAAGTGGTCCATGGCCCATGGCCAGCCGGCTGCAAAGGAACTGCACTACATCTCGATTCCGCCGAGCGTTGCAAAGCTGATCGAGTCCTCCTGGAACGAGAAAATCAACCTCAAGTAAAACCGGGTTGATGATTCAAAGGACGGGCGAGCTTCGCCCGTCCTTTGTTGTTGTGGCATAATCGGCCCACCCGGAAAAGGCCCACAAGGCCAATGTCCATCCTGAAATGATTTTGATGCCAGGCGGGAGAACCCATGGCAGTGCCAGAGACACACTCTTCGAAACGATCACGGCAGGGTGCCAGCGGCGTGCTGGCCGACAAGGCCTTCAAGGGCGCGGCTTTTTTCTTCGCGTCGATGGTTCTGGTGGTACTTGCGGCGATCATTGTGATGCTGTTCAAGGACGCCTGGCCCACCTTCCAGACCTTCGGTCTGGATTTTTTTGTGAGCTCTGAATGGGATGTGGTGAATGACCAGTACGGCGCCCTGGTTCCTATCGTGGGTACCCTGGTCACCTCGCTGATCGCCATCCTGATCGGGATTCCGGTCAGTTTCGGGATTGCCCTGTTCATCAGCCTCATGGCACCGGTCTGGTTGAAGAAGCCGGTCGGCATCGCAGTGGAGCTGCTGGCCGCGGTCCCCTCGATCATCTACGGCATGTGGGGTCTGTTTTACTTTGCGCCCTGGTTTTCTGAAAATCTGCAGCCTGTGCTGACGGATACCCTGGGTGAATTACCGCTGATCGGCCAGTTTTTTCAGGGACCTCCGATCGGCGTCAGCCTGTTCACCGCCGGGTTCATCCTGGCGATCATGATTATTCCATTCATCGCCTCAGTGATGCGCGACATGTTCGACGTGGTGCCCAAGGATCTCAAGGAGTCGGCCTACGCCATGGGCTCGACCACCTGGGAAGTGATCTGGATGGTGATCCTGCCCTACACCAAGGTCGGTGTCATCGGCGGCATTATGCTGGGCCTGGGGCGAGCCCTCGGCGAGACCATGGCAGTCACGTTTGTGGTCGGTAATGCCCAGGAGTTGATGACCGGGCTGTTCTATCCCGGCTCGACCATCGCCTCGACCCTGGCCAACGAGTTTAACGAGGCCGATGGCCTGCACATGTCCTCACTGATCGCCCTGGGCCTGATCCTGTTTATCATCACCTTTATCGTGCTGGCTATCTCCAAGTGGTTCCTGCTCAGGTTGGGCCAGGCACAGGAAGGTCGGAGCGCCTGATATGACCCGATACCAACGCCGAAAGGTTCTGAACGCGTTCAACCTGACTGCTTCCATCGCGGTCACCCTGTTTGGTCTGGTGATGCTCGGCTGGATTCTGACCATTTTGTTTACCAAGGGCTTCGAGCATATCAACTGGGCAGTGTTTACCGAGAACACCCCGCCACCGGGCGAGTCCGGTGGCTTGATCAATGCCATCGTCGGTACCCTGATGCTGACGGTTATTGCGGTATTGATCGGCACGCCCATCGGCATCATGGCCGGTACCTATCTGGCGGAATACGGCGGCAAGTCCCGCTTCGCCAGCACCGTGCGGTTTATCAATGACATCCTGCTGTCCGCGCCCTCGATTGTTGTCGGCGTGTTTGTCTATACCCTGCTGGTCAGTCCGGTCAATCACTTCTCCGGCTGGGCAGGCAGCGTGGCGCTGGCGATTCTGGTGGTGCCGGTGGTGGTCAGGACCACCGAGGACATGCTCAAACTGGTGCCCCGGCAGATCCGGGAAGCGGC
>JAWVWU010000070.1:0-8697 GCA_033723595.1 Marinobacter sp.
GAGTTGCTGGATGGTACAGGTTTGACGCCCTTCCGGGATCGGCCCGCGGGCCAGCTTTCAGGCGGCATGAAGCAGAAGCTGGGGCTGTGTTGTGCGCTGATTCACGATCCCGATCTGTTGATCCTGGATGAGCCCACGACCGGCGTTGACCCGCTGTCGCGTCGCCAGTTCTGGCGCCTGATTGATCGTCTGCGTCAGCGCCGTCCCGGTATGAGTGTGCTGGTCGCCACCGCCTATATGAGCGAGGCGCAGCAGTTTGACTGGCTCGCGGCCATGGACGCCGGACGCATCCTGGCTACAGGCAGGCCGGATGAGCTGCTCAGCCAGACCGGGACCGACAACCTCGATGATGCCTTCATCCAGCTGCTGCCGGAACGCAAGCGTGCCGACCACCAGACGCTGGTGGTGCCGCCCCGGCCTGAGCATAACGATGCTATTCCCGCGATCCGGGCGGAGGGTCTGACCCGCCGGTTTGGTGATTTTTTGGCGGTGGATAATGTCAGCTTCGAAATCCGGCCGGGTGAGATTTTTGGCTTTGTGGGCTCCAATGGCTGTGGCAAGACCACGACGATGAAAATGCTCACCGGACTCCTGCCGGCCAACGATGGGCAGGCGGTGCTCTTCGGTCAGCCGGTGGACAGTTCCGATCTGGATATCCGCAAGCGGGTTGGTTTTATGTCCCAGGGTTTTTCCCTGTACACCGAGCTGAGCGTTCGGCAGAACCTGGAGCTGCATGCCCGGCTGTTTCATCTGCCGCCGACGGAAATTCCGCAACGGGTGGCTGAAATGATCGACCAGTTCAACCTGGGGCGCTACGAGTCCACCCTGGCGGGCGAGCTTGCTCTGGGTATCCGGCAGCGACTGTCGCTGGCGGTCGCGCTGATTCACCACCCGGACATGCTGATTCTGGACGAGCCCACCTCGGGCGTGGATCCCATTGCCCGGGATGACTTCTGGCAGCAGTTGATCCGTCTGTCCCGCGAGGACGGCGTCACCATCTTCGTGTCGACGCATTTCATGAACGAAGCGGAGCGCTGCGATCGCATCGCGTTGATGCACGCCGGTCGGGTGCTGGCGGTCGACAGCCCCGATGCGCTCGCCGCCGCTCACGGCAGCGGATCGCTGGAAGAGGCGTTTATCTATTACCTGGAGCAGGCCGATGGTACCCCGGCTGGCAAGCTGGCACCGCGACCACCGTCGGTATCGGGTGTTCGCCAGGGTGGGGCGGTGCGCGGGTTCTCGTCGGTGTTCAGTCTGCGCAGGCTGCTGGGTTATGCCCGCCGGGAAATGCTGGAGGTCCGACGCGACCCGGTGCGCCTGACCTTTGCTCTTGCCGGGTCGTTACTGCTGCTGTTTGTGCTGGGTTTCGGCATCAGCACGGACGTTGAGAACATCACCTTTTCCGCGTTCGATCAGGATCACACGCCGGCCAGCCGTGAGTACATCCAGAATATCGCCGGCTCCCGCTATTTCACCCGCAAACCCGCCATTGAGCACCCCAATGATCTCGAGGACCGGATGCGCAGTGGGGAACTGAGCCTGGCGATCGAGATTCCACCGGGGTTCGGGCGCAGTCTTCGCGCGGGCCGCTCGCCGGAAGTGGCCGCCTGGGTCGACGGCGCCATGCCCACGCGGGCTGAGACCATCGGCGGCTACGTCACGGGCATGCACCGGGACTTTCTGGCCCGGCACGCCCTGCGCACTGGCGGCCAAATGGCGAGCGCGCCGCTGGCCGATGTGCAGATCCGGTTTCGCTACAACCAGGATTTCAAGAGCCTGTACGCGATGGTGCCTGCCACCCTGGCCATTCTGCTGGTGATGATCCCCTCGGTACTCGTCGCCCTCGGTGTGGTGCGGGAAAAAGAACTGGGCTCCATCACCAACCTCTACGCCACGCCGGTCACCCGACTCGAGTTTTTGCTGGGTAAACAGTTGCCATACATTGCGGTCAGCATGGTGAATTTCGTCACGCTGGTTCTGGCGTCGGTGTGGATCATGGAGGTGCCGTTGAAAGGGAGCTTTCCCACGCTGGCACTCGGCGCCCTGTTATACGTGTCGGCAACGACCGGGCTGGGTCTGCTCATGTCGGCGTTTGCCCGCACCCAGATTGCTGCGCTGTTTGGCACCATGATCGCGACCTTGCTGCCAGCGGAGTCCTTCTCGGGGATGAATGATCCGGTGGCCTCGCTGGAAGGGCCGGGCGCGATCATCGGTCAGTTCTATCCGACCACCTATTTCCTGAATATCTGTCGCGGTACGTTCACCAAGGCGCTGGGCTTCCAGGATCTGCAGTCCGAGCTGTTGATTCTGGCGCTGTTTGCTCCGGTGCTGATCCTGATCAGCCTCATGCTGCTGAAAAAGCAGGAGCGTTAGTCATGGCCAGCCTGAGCAACATTGCGCATCTGGGGGTCAAGGAGCTGAGAAGCCTCTACCGGGACCCGGTGTTGTTCTTTTTTATCATTCTGGGTTTCACATTCATGGTCTATGTTGCGGGCAAGGGCCTCTCCCAGGAACTTCGCAATGCCGCGGTTGCGGTGGTAGACGAGGATCAGTCGCCGCTTTCCCGGCGCATTCTGGATGCGTTTTACGAACCGTACTTCCAATCGCCTGCACCGATCCGTTTTGCGGATATTGATCCGGACATGGATTCAGGTCGCTACACCTTCGTGCTGATTTTTCCGCCGCATTTTCAGCGGGACGTACTCAACAATCAGCGCCCAGCCATTCAGCTCAATATCGACGCCACCCAGATGACGCAGGCCTCTCTCGGCGCCAACTACATCAGCAATATCATTGACGATGAGATTGCCGACTTCACCCACCGAAATCTGGAGCCGGCCGCGCCGGCAATCAGGTTGAATCTCCGCTACCGGTTCAACCCCACCCTTACCAGCACCTGGTTTGGCGGAGTGATGGAACTGTCCAACCTGGTGACCCTGCTGTCGATTATCCTGACCGGTGCTGCACTGATCCGTGAACGGGAACATGGCACCCTGGAGCACCTGCTGGTCATGCCGCTGACGCCGCTGGAAATCATGCTGGCAAAGGTCTGGGCGATGGCGCTGGTGGTGCTGGTCGCGGCCGGGCTGTCGCTGAAGGTGACGGTGCAGGGGATTCTCGGAATGCCAATCGCCGGTTCAATTCCTCTGTACCTGGCGTGTATGGCGGTGTTCCTGTTTTCCACCACCTCTCTGGGCATACTGCTGGGCACACTGGTACGGAGCATGCCGCAACTGGGACTGCTCACCATTCTCCTGATCATGCCCCTGCAGATGCTGTCGGGCACCATGACGCCGTTTGAGAGCATGCCTGAAGCTGTTCAGATCATCATGCAACTGGCGCCGACTACACATTTTGTCCGCATTGCCCAGGCCATTCTGTATCGGGGCGCGGGCCTGGCGGTGGTGTGGCCCAATGTGCTGGCCATGATCGTCATCGGCGGCGTGTTCTTTGTGACGACCCTCAGCATGTTTCGCCTGCGTCTCGGGGCGGTCCGTTAGGCGACAGGCAACCCACCGACCAGCCGACTGCGATGCGGCTGTCTGCGCCAAACCGGTTGAAGTCGACAGTAACGTTTCGTCGGCGTATCGGAACTGCCTGATATCCACCCGGGCTTCCAGTTCGATGATGACCCCGGTGCTGACCGGTGACCGCACCCATGGCAGGGACTTCCAGGAATGTGCGTTCGGCGTGGGCGGCAAGGTACATATCCGACAGTGGCAGCGCCATTGAGAGTGACTTCAGATGTCTGATTGTGAATCCGTAGTGATTACCAAACCGTAAGGGTTATACGGAAGCGATCCATCACAACCATTCAGGGAGATGCCGTCGATGCCGCATTTTGCAGTAAAACCCGGCTTGTTGGCCGTCGTGACACTTGCCGCCGTGATGACGCTGTCAGCGTGCAGCGACCCGTCAGACAGCGTGTCGAAACTGGCTCCGCCGGAGGAGAGCGGTGTTCTGAAAGTCGTGACCCGAAACGGCTCGACCACCTATTACCTCAACCGGAACGATCAACCGGTCGGGCCGGAGTACGATCTGGTCAGCGCCTACGCCGCGGATCGAGGCTGGACCGTAGAATGGCAGATGCTTGATACGACCGCCGCCGTGCTCAAAGCGCTGGAAAGTGGCCAGGCCCATCTGGCTGCAGCAGGCCTGACGCTGCTGGATTCCCGCAGTCAGCGTTTTGAACGAGGACCGGCTCATACCGAGATCACCCAGCAACTGGTGTGCAACCGTAAGGACCGGCCCCTGCCGCGGTCACTGGACGAGCTTGACGGAGTCCAGATCCGGGTGACTGCAGATTCGAGCTACGTTGAGACCCTGAACGCGCTTGCGAACACGCACCCGGGGCTGAGGTTTGACCAGGATGAGCGCAGCACGGAAGTGCTGCTGGGTGAGGTGGCCCAGGGCAAGCTCGACTGCACGGTGGCTGACTCCAACATTGTTCAGATCAACCGCCGTTACATGCACGATCTGGAAATCGCCGTCAATCTGACCAAGGGCCAGAACCTGGGATGGTATTTGCCCAAAGGGTCGGAAAAGCTGGCCGGCGATGCTCGCCGCTGGATGAACGGAGACAGCGGAGATGCGGCGATCGGGCGCATGGAAGAGCGTTATTACTCATACATCGGCAAATTTGATTACGTGGACGTGCGGGCGCTGAACCGCCGGATCGATGACCGTCTTCCTGACTACAAGGATCAGTTTCTCACCGCCGAGCAAAATACGGGCATGCCGGCAGACCTGCTGGCGGCGCTGTCGTATCAGGAGTCGCACTGGAACCCGTCGGCGAAGAGTCCGACCGGCGTGCGCGGCATCATGATGCTGACGAAAAGTACGGCGGCTGCGCTGGGCGTCAAGGACCGCCTGGATCCAACTCAGGCCATTGAGGCCGGCTCGCGCTACCTCGCCGACCGTCACGACCGTCTGCCTGACACCATTCCAGAGCCGGATCGCACCTACCTGGCGCTGGCAAGTTACAACGTCGGCCGCGCCCACCTACTGGACGCGAGGCAACTGGCTCGGGACCTGGGCAAGGATCCGGATTCATGGAAGGACATGAGTGAGGTTCTGCCGCTGCTGTCGGACAAACGCTATTACCCGAAGCTCCGACACGGCTACGCCCGCGGCTATGAGCCGGTCCAGTATGTGACCCGGATTCGCAACTACCGCGACATCATTGAACCGGCCTTTGATCAATAACCATCCCGCGGATTGCCGGGGGTGTCTCTCTCAGGTCCGGATGTAGGCCCAGCCCTGGCCCTGCAGTTCTGCCAGGGTCACCACGGCCGCTTCGACCTCAGCGACTCCGCCGGTGTTCTCCAGGTTCTGAGCTGCCATTGAATTGCGGCAGAGGCGCAGCAGGGCATCGGTATCCGGGTCGGGTTGGGCGAGGGCGGTGGCGACCGCGGCGCCGTTGACGATGATCAGCACACCGGCGTCGGGCCGCGATTTGAGCAGGTTGCGGGCATTGCGACGGGCCCGGTTAAGGGCGTCCGGCGTCGGTGCATGCAGCATCACGTTCAGTTTACTCATGATGGTGTCTCCTGGCGGGCGCCGGCTGATGCGCCGCCGCCAATATGGTGTTCGAGAGTCTGGACCAGCCCGGTAAAGCCGGCGTCGCTCTGGCGCCCGGCCAGGGGCAGGTTGATGGGCACCATGGCGGTGACCCGAGCAGGCCGGTGTGCCTCGGGCTTGCCCAGCACCAGGACCCGGTCAGCCAGCAGCGCCGCCTCTTCGATATCGTGAGTCACGAAGATGATGGCGGCGTCGGTGCGTTGGCGAAGCTGGCTGAGCTCTCCCTGCAGCCGCCGACGGGTGATTGCGTCCAGCGCCGAGAACGGTTCATCCATAAACAGCACCTGAGGTCTGACGGCGAGCGCTCGGGCAATCCCCACCCGCTGTTGCTGACCGCCCGACAGGGTAAGCGGCCATCGCCCGGCCAGATCGTCGAGCCCGACCAGAGCCAGCTGTTCCCGGGCCCTGTTCCGGCGTTCCGCCTTCGACAACGGAAGCCCTTCAAGGCCCAGTTCCACATTGGCCTGTACCCGACGCCAGGGATACAGTCGGGGCGCCTGAAACACCATCGACCAGCTTCGGGAGGCAGGCTCTTGTGGCGGGCTGAGTGAGACCTCGCCTTGCAGCGGGAGTAACAGACCGGCGAGCGCGCGCAGCAGGGTGGACTTGCCAACCCCGGACGCGCCGACGACCGCAACAAATTCCTGGGGGCGGACCTCCAGGCTCACGTCCTCAAGCACCACATCCCCGGCAAAGCCGAGCTGCAGTTGCCGGGCGGCGAGAACCGGCTCGGCTGTGTTCACTGTTGCCACCGCAGAACCCTCCGCTGGGCCATCATGAACAGATAATCAAAGAGTGCGTACAGGGCAGCAATGGTCAGCATGTACACCACCACGATGTCGGTGGCCAGCAGGCCCGAGGCCTCCATCATGCGCTGACCGATGCCGGGTATGCCAAACAGTTCGGCCGCCACGACCGTCATCCAGCCCTGTCCAAGGCCAGCCCGCAGGCCACCGAGGATACCCGGTGCGGCCGCCGGCAGGCTGACCTTGTGCAGCCGGTCGATGAAGCGGCCCTGGCCAAACACATTGGCCACTTCGTAATAGCCCGGCTCGATGGCTCGAACCGCGCTGTAGCTGGTGAAGTAGTTAATCCAGAACACCCCGATGCTGATAATGAACGCCGCCGCGGTTTCAGTGACGCCAAACCAGATAATGGCAAAAGGAATCCAGGCCAGTGGGGGGATCGGTCTCAGCAGGCGGGCGAGCCAACTCTGGGCCGCGTCGAATCCCGGCATCAGTGCGGCACTGACGCCCACGCTGATGCCCAATACCGACCCGATCAGTACGCCGATGCTGTAGTGGGACAGGCTGGCCAGCACCACCTCGAGCCAGATGCCATCGCGCAGTTCGGCCAGGAACTCGGCCGGAATACCCGACGGCAATGGCACCAGGTTGCCTGGCAAAAGCCCCACCCGCAGGGATAGCTCCCATAACAGGATCAGGCCCGCCAGACCGCAGGCGCTGGCCAGAGTGCGTTTGGACCGCCGCAGCTTGCTCACTGGCCGGCCAGATTACCTTGTGCCATCACGGCGTCGTAGAGCTGCGTGTCAAACAGGGCGTCAATGTCGACAGCCTTTTTCAGGGTGCCCTGTTCGGCCTGGAATTTTGCCATCACCCGGGTAGCGTCCTGAATCGCGTGGGGGTCGGCAATGTAGTTGGACGAGGGTGACGCTAGCGCGGTTTCAACCGTTTTCAGATCAATCAGCCGTTTGCCGACGAATTCCCGCACATAGGGCGCGGCCTCGTTGGGATTGTCGTTGAGCAGGTTCGCCGCACGAATGTGCAGGGCCACCAGCTTTTTGATGGCCTCCGGGTGGGCGGCCATGGCCGATTCCCGGACGGCCAGCACAGCCCCGGGCTGATTAGGCAGCATGTCGCTGCCCCGGGCGATCACCCGTGCGCTGGGATCGCGCTGCTGCACCACGGTCAGTATAGGCTCGAGCGTTGACGCGGCGTCCACGGCGCCAGCGAGCAGTGATTGCTGAACCCGGGAGGCGCCCATGGCGACGATGTCCACAGCCGAGGTATCTACGCCGATCTGTTTGGTCAGCCAATAGCGCAACACGGTGTCCGGGACTGAGCCGGAGGGGAAGGTGGCGATCTTGGGTTTGCGTCCCTGTTCTTTGGTGAACCGGGCGATGGCGTCGGCCGGTGCGTACCGGTCAAAATAACCCGCCAGTTCGCCGCGGGCGAGCAGGCCAATCTGTTCACGAACGCTGGAGGCAACCACTTTGATGGGCACGCCTTTGGCACGGGCAACCATCGCCGGTCCGATCCCGAAATTCATGACGTCCAGCTCCCCTGACGCCAGCGCCTGCACCATGGCCGGGCCGCTGGAAAACCGGGTCAGTTCCAGGTTCAGTCCAGCCTCTTTGGTCCAGCCCTTGCCTTCCATCACAAAAAGCGGCGCGACCGGTAGGATCGGCATGTAGCCGACTTTGAGCGTCACGGTATCGTCGGCAGAGCTGACGGCGGGCACAACAAGAAGCAATACCGTCAGCAGGACGGCAAAGATCGAGCGTTGATTGGCTGGCATACGTTTGCTCCCGGATACGGAATAGAAGGCCGGTACTATAGCGCCCGGGTGCTTATAACGAAAATACTGTTCTGCCATTTCTTTATAACCAATAGTGCTGCGTGCGGTTGTTGCCGGGGCAGTGTCACCGGAGGCTGGGTCAGGTGTGCTCCGGCCAGTGCGGCTGACTTGCTATTGAGCCCATTCAGCGGTTTGATAGGGCGTCGATGGTGTTGCCGTCGGTGGCGATCGATACCGTTGGTCAAAAACAGTCAAAACAGAGTGTGATGCCATGGCCAGATTCGTTCAGTTTGCCCACACCGGTGGGCCCGAAGTGCTTGAGATTGTCGACCGTGCGCCGGCCGAACCGGCTGCCGGTGAGGTCCGGGTCCGCAACCGGGCGGTTGGTCTGAATTTTATCGATATCTACGTCCGCACCGGGCTTTATCCGGCCCCCGTCATGCCCTCCGGCCTTGGCACCGAAGGGGCCGGTGTTGTCGATGCGGTCGGTGACGGCGTCACGTCGCTCAAGGTTGGCGATCGGGTCGCCTATGCTCAGGGTCCGTTGGGTGCCTACGCCGAACTGCACGTTCTGCCGGC
>JAWVWU010000071.1:0-8447 GCA_033723595.1 Marinobacter sp.
CTACGCGCCCGAATAGGCAGAGGTGGGTATGAGCGAGCGTTCCCAGGTAGCCCGAGCACGCCGGTTGGTGGTGAAAATTGGCAGTGCGCTGCTGACCAACGACGGCAGGGGTCTGGACGTGAATGCCCTGGGTGGCTGGGTAGACCAGATTGCCGGGCTGATCGCCGATGGCGTCGAAGTGGTGGTCGTGTCGTCGGGCTCTGTAGCCGAAGGCATGAGTCGTCTTGGCTGGGCAACCCGCCCCGCTCAGCTGCATGAACTGCAGGCCGCTGCCGCTGTTGGCCAGATGGGGCTGGTGCAGACCTGGGAGGCGCAGCTCAAGCGTCACGGTCTCCGGTCGGCGCAGATCCTGCTGACCCACGACGATCTGTCCGATCGCAAACGTTACCTCAATGGACGCAGTACGCTGCGGGCGCTGCTGGATTTTTCAGTCGTGCCGATCGTCAACGAGAACGACACGGTCGTCACGGATGAAATCCGGTTTGGTGACAACGACACGCTGGGTGCCCTGGTGGCCAATCTCATCGAGGCCGACGGTCTGATTATTCTGACGGATCAGGAAGGCCTGTTTGACCAGGACCCCCGTAATAACCCGGATGCCAGGCTGGTTGCTCAGCGTCAGGCCAGTGACTCCGGGCTTGATGCGATGGCGGCTGGCGGCGCAGGGGTTCTCGGTCGCGGTGGCATGCAGACGAAAATCAGGGCGGCGCGGCTCGCAGCCCGGTCTGGTGCCTTCACCATCATTGTCGGTGGGCGGCTGGACTCGGTCCTCGCCCGGCTCAGGCGTGGCGAAGCGTTAGGCACGCTGTTGTTGCCTGACCAGGGGCGGATGGCGGCTCGCAAACAGTGGCTAGCCAGTCATTTGCAGACTCGCGGTCAGCTTATGCTGGATGAGGGCGCTGTCCGCGTGCTTTGCCAGGGTGGGCGAAGTTTGTTGCCGGTCGGCGTCAAGGCTGTGTCCGGGAAGTTTCGCCGCGGCGAGATGGTCTCCTGCACCGATATGACGGGCCGGGAGATTGCCCGCGGACTCGTTAACTATGATGCGGATGAGGCCAGGGCGATCGCGGGTCGGTCCAGTGACCGGATCGCTGACGTACTGGGTTACATCTCCGACGATGAAATGATCCATCGCGACAATCTGGTCATCGTTTGACGGAGCGCCGCGGTTCCGGCTAATACGGGCACAAAAAAACCGGCTTCGAGAGCCGGTTTTTTTGGTATTGCGCATAAATCAGGCTGATTTCAGGCCTTTGATGCGGGCAACCATGCGGCTCTTCTGGCGAGCAACCTTGTTCTTGGTAAAGATGCCCTTGTTGACCATGCTGTCAATAATCGGCTGGCACTGCTGAAACGCCGCCTGGGCTTCTTCGTAGTTGCCAGCTTCGATCTTGGCGCTGACTTTCTTCATGTATGTGCGCGCCATCGAACGCAGGCTGGCGTTATGCTTGCGATTCTTTTCGTTCTGACGTGCGCGCTTCTTGGCTTGCGGGGAATTTGCCACCGTGTAACTCCTGAAAATCTTGAATTCGTTGCTGAAAATTCGCGTGCGCGCCAAACTCCAGCGCGTCGAAATAAATGACGCGGAACTATGCCGCCAAAGGCCTTGAATGTCAAGTGAGCGCTGATCACATCTTCAGGGTCGAAAGCGGGTTTGTACGATCACCCGCCCGGTGTGTGATAAACTCCGCCGGTCTGCGCGTCCGTGTGCCTCAGGACCCTGGACGGCCGTCAGACAGGCGAACCATTATGCGCCAGATTTCACTCTTCCAGTGCCAGGCTCAGATCATTTCATGACACACGATACCAAGACGTCCGATCGGTCGGCCAGATCTGGGCCCGCTCCTGCACCGGGGCTGCTGCGCTCGTCCGGACTGGTTGGACTGATGACCATGCTGTCCCGGGTTCTCGGCTTGATCCGGGACATGGTCATTGCGCGCTACTTTGGCGCCGGAACCGGCGCAGACGCGTTTTTTGTGGCATTCAAAATCCCGAACTTTCTTCGTCGGCTGTTCGCTGAGGGCGCCTTCGCCCAGGCGTTCGTGCCCGTACTGTCGTCCTATCGGGAACAGAAGTCTCTGACGGACGTGAATCGACTGGTGAATGCCGTCGCCGGCTCGCTGGGTGTTGTATTGCTGGGGGTCACGCTGGTTGCAATGCTGGGCGCACCGGTTCTGACGGGGGTGTTTGCGCCGGGCTTTCTCGATGATGCGGAAAAGTTCGCGCTCGCCAGCGACATGCTGCGCATCACCTTTCCTTATTTATTGCTGATTTCGCTGACAGCCTTTGCCGGCGCCATCCTGAACAGCTACGACCGGTTCGCCGTTCCCGCGTTCACGCCGGTGCTTTTGAATCTGGTGATGATCGGCGCGGCCATCTTCGTATCGCCATTAATGAAAACCCCGGTGATGGCGCTGGCCTGGGGGGTTTTTGTCGCCGGTGCGCTCCAGTTGTTCTTCCAGTTGCCGTTTCTGATGCGTCTGGGGCTGCTGCCACGGCCTACTGTCGATTACCGGCACGAGGGCGTGCGGCAGGTCCTTCAGTTGATGGCGCCGGCGATTTTCGGGGTATCGGTCAGTCAGATCAATCTGCTGCTGGATACCGTGCTGGCGTCGTTCCTGCAAACCGGCAGCGTGTCCTGGCTGTATTACTCCGACCGCTTGTCTGAATTGCCACTCGGGGTGTTCGGCATCGCCATTGCCACGGTGATTCTGCCCAACCTGTCGCGCAAGCATGCCGCAGCCTCCGGAGACCAGTTCAGTGCCACGCTGGACTGGGCGATACGAGCGGTGCTGCTGATCGGTCTGCCGGCCGCGCTGGCGCTTGTCCTGTTGGCGAAGCCGCTGATTGCGACGCTGTTTTACTATGGCGAAGTCACCCAGGTAGACGTTGTGATGTCGGCCCGCAGTCTCGTCGCCTATGCGCTGGGACTGCTGGCGTTCATGCAGATCAAGGTGTTGGCGCCTGGCTTCTTTGCACGGAAGGATACCCGGACGCCAGTGAAGATCGGTATTGTGGCAATGGTTGCAAATATGGTGTTCAACCTGATCCTGGTGGTACCCCTGGATCACGCCGGTCTGGCCCTGGCCACGTCACTGTCGGCCTGGCTCAATGCCGGATTGCTGTGGTGGCTGTTGCGTCGCGATAAAGCCTGGCAGGCTCAACCCGGCTGGCTTCGTTTCGGCGGACAGTTGCTGGTGGCCAACCTGGCGCTGGCGCTGGTCATTCTCTACCTTCGTGGGCCGGTCGATCACTGGCTGCTGGTCGGCGGACTGCAGCGATCCATTGATATGGCCATGATTGTGATGGGCGGAGCGCTGGTCTATTTCCTGGCGCTTGCCCTGGTCGGCGTGAGGCTTCGACACTTCCGGCTTCACTGAGTGTTGGCTTTTTTGCGCGTTTTACCCTGGCGTGACAGCGTGGTTGTCCCTTATCGCGATAGGGCAGATGCGCTATAATCGCGTGTTTTCTCACCAGAGTCCGAAGATGGAGTGCGAGCGTTCAATGCGGTTGATTCGAGGCCTGACTAACCTGCAGCGGCTGTCAAACCGGCCGGATTCTCCTCTCGGGGCGGGCTGCGTGGCGACCATCGGTAATTTTGATGGCGTCCACCTGGGACACCAGACCATTATTGAACAGGTAAAAGAGCAGGCCCGGGCGCTATCGTTGCCGTCCGTGGTGATGGTTTTCGAACCTCAGCCTCGTGAGTTTTTTCAGGGCGCCGATGCGCCGCCCCGGGTGATGGGGTTTCGCCAGAAAGTCCAGGCCCTGGCGGCGCTCGGGGTGGACATGATTCTGTGCATCCGGTTTGACGACAGTTTTCGTCAATATTCGGGGATGGGCTTCATTGAGGATCTTCTGATCCAGGGCCTGCGGGTGCAGCACCTGGTGGTCGGAGACGATTTCCGGTTTGGCTGCGACCGGTCCGGTGATTTCGAGCTGCTGCGGCGGGTCGGGCGCCAGGTCGGATTCGGCGTGGAAAATACCCGCACCGTCGAGGTGGCGGGCGAGCGCGTCAGCAGTACGCGGATTCGCCAGGCTCTTGAGAACAACGATTTGGCGCTTGCGGAAACGCTGCTCGGCAAGCCCTTCGCGATTACGGGGCGGGTTGTTTACGGCCGGCAGCTTGGCCGTGAAATTGGTGCGCCGACGGCGAATATACGGCTGGCTCAACGGTCCGCCTTGCGCGGCGTATACGTGGTATCGGCCATCACCGATGCCGGTGAGCATTACGACGGGGTTGCCAACATCGGGCTCAGGCCCACGGTAGACGGGCGCCAGCCGTCACTTGAAGTGCACCTGTTTGACTTTGCTGGCACACTGTACGGACAGCGTTTACGGGTTACTTTTCGGCATCCGCTGCGAGATGAAGTGCGCTTTGATTCCATCGACGCCCTGAAAGCCCAGATTGAACACGATATGAACGATGCGCGTCGCTGGCTGTCCGGCCAGTGAACCCGACATACAGACTGACTCCCAAGACTGACGACAGAGCATCCGAAGAGACCTCATGAGCGATTACAAACATACCCTGAATCTTCCGGAAACGGCCTTCCCCATGCGTGGCAATCTCGCCAAGCGTGAGCCCGAGATGCTCAAGCGCTGGCAGGATCTGGACGTTTACGGCAAATTGCGCGAGGCTCGCGCCGGGCAGGAGAAGTTCATCCTGCACGATGGCCCTCCCTATGCCAACGGCAGCATTCACATCGGTCATGCGGTCAACAAGATCCTCAAGGACATGATCGTCAAGTCCCGCAGTTTTATGGGCTACGACGCCCCGTATGTGCCGGGGTGGGACTGTCATGGCCTGCCCATCGAACACAAGGTTGAGCAGGAAATCGGGAAAGCGGGCGTCAAAGTGGATGTCAAAACCTTCCGCCAGGCTTGCCGGGACTACGCGACCAAACAGATTGCTGGGCAGAAAGAGGATTTCATCCGGCTGGGTGTGATGGGGCAGTGGGACAAACCCTACCTCACCATGGATCCGAAGGTGGAGGCGGACATCATTCGTGCCCTCGGTCAGATCGTGGCCAACGGTCACCTGATGCGTGGTTACAAGCCGGTCTACTGGAGCGTGGTCGGCCAGTCGGCGCTGGCCGAAGCGGAAGTGGAGTATCAGGACAAGACCTCCACGCAGATTGATGTGCGTTTCACCGTGTCTGAACCCAAAAAGGCTCTCCAGGCCTTTGGCACGGATGCCGGCGAGGGCGATGTGTCGGTCGTGATCTGGACAACAACGCCCTGGACCATTCCGGCCAACCAGGCCGTGTCCCTGAATGGCGAGTTTGATTATGCGCTGGTGCAGGTGGACCTGGGGCATGGTCCCGAGCGGCTGATCCTCGCCGCCGATATGGTTGAAGGTATCATGGAGCGTTGGTCTGCCCAGACCTACCAGATACTGGCCACCTGTAAAGGCGCCGACTTGGAGCATCTGGCATTGCAACATCCGTTCTACGACAAACAGGTTCCGTTGATCCTCGGTGATCATGTCTCCGCTGACGCCGGCACCGGCGCCGTGCATACCGCGCCGGACCACGGGGTGGAGGATTTTGTCGTGGGCAAGGCGTATGGCATTGGCACCCTGAACATGGTGCAGGCGGATGGCACCTACACCCAGGCGGCCGGCGAACTGGCCGGAATCCACGTTTACAAGGCCGATGACCCCGTCTGCGAGGCGCTGACCCGTGAGGGCAAGCTGGTTCACGCCGAGAAGTTTCGCCACAGCTACCCGCACTGCTGGCGTACCAAGACTCCGCTGATCTACCGCGCTACCCCGCAGTGGTTCATCAGCATGGATCAGAACCACCTGCGCCGCGACGCCCTGGAGGCGATTAAAGGTGTGCGCTGGATCCCGGCTTGGGGTCAGAGCCGTATCGAGGCCATGTTCGAGCAGTCCCCGGACTGGTGTATCTCTCGCCAGCGGACCTGGGGGGTGCCGATCGCCCTGTTTATCCACAAGGAAACTCAGGAGCTGCATCCGCAGACCGATCGCCTGATCGAAGCCGTGGCTCAGCAAGTCGAGGAAGGCGGCATTGATGCCTGGTACGAGCTCGACGCAACGGCTCTGCTTGGCGATGAAGCCGAGCTCTATGAGAAGGTGACGGATACGCTCGACGTCTGGTTCGATTCGGGGGTGACCCATGCCTCTGTCCTGCGCAAACGCCCGGAATTGGGACAGTTTCCCGCGGACATGTACCTTGAGGGTTCGGATCAGCACCGTGGCTGGTTCCAGTCATCGCTCAAGACCTCGATTGCGATCAACGGCTCGGCGCCCTATAAGCAGGTTCTGACCCACGGCTTTACGGTCGACGGCAAGGGCCTGAAAATGTCCAAGTCGATGGGCAATGTCATCGCGCCCCAGGAAGTGATGAATGAGCTGGGCGCCGATATCCTGCGGCTTTGGGTCGCTGCGACCGATTACAGCGGCGAGATGACCGTCTCCAAGGACATTCTCAAGCAGACCGCTGACGGCTACCGAAGAATCCGCAATACCGCACGGTTCCTGCTCAGCAACCTGAACGGCTTCGACCCGGCACAGCACGTCGTGGCACCGGAGGACATGCTGGCACTTGATCGCTGGATGGTGGACCGGGCGCTGGAACTGCAGAACGAACTGAATGAGGATTTCCAGAACTACAGCTTCCTGAAGATCTACCAGAAGGTTTACAACTTCTGTGAGGCAACGCTCGGCGGCTTCTTCCTGGATATCATCAAGGACCGCCAGTACACGACACAGGCTGACAGTCTGGCGCGACGGTCATGCCAGACTGCGCTTTATCACGTAGCGGAGGCACTGGTGCGCTGGATCGCGCCGATTCTCAGTTTCACCGCCGACGAAATCTGGCAGCACCTGCCGGGTCAGCGGGGCGACAGCGTATTCTACGAAACCTGGTACACCGGCCTGACGGCGCTGCCGGATTCAGCGGCGATGGGGCGGGATTTCTGGCGTCGTATCTACAGTGTCAAAGAGGCGGTCAACAAATGCCTGGAAGATGCCCGGGGTCGTGGAGAGATCAAGGGCTCCCTGAGTGCCGAGGTGACGCTTTATTGCGATGCCTCGCTGGCCACTGACCTCAGTGCGCTGGGCGAGGAGTTGCGTTTCGTCCTGATTACCTCGGAGGCAACTGTCAAATCCTCGGATGAGGCTGGTGGCACTGCGCCGAGCGGACTTGAGGGCCTGTCGGTCAGTGTCATGCCGGCCAGCAACAGCAGATGCGAGCGATGTTGGCATCACCGTGCAGATGTGGGGGCGAATAGCCACTATCCAGATCTTTGCGGTCGCTGCGTGGAAAATGTCGAGGGCCAGGGCGAAGCGCGGGTATACGCCTGATGGATCAAACCATGGCAGATCAGGCTTCCGGTGGCTCTCGCCTGCGCTGGCTCTGGCTGGCACTGCTGGTGATCCTGGTGGACCAGGGGACCAAGGCGCTGGCCAGTTCACTGCTGACTTACGGCCAGCCGCTACCGGTCATGCCGCTGTTTAATCTGACCCTGCTCCACAACACCGGAGCCGCGTTCAGTTTTCTGGCGGGTGAGTCCGGCTGGCAACGCTGGGTGTTCGTTGCGCTTGCGATCGTCGTCAGCGCGGTACTCATTCGGTGGCTCGCGACACTCAAACGGCAAGAAACCTGGATGGCAGTGGCGATCGCGCTGATCCTCGGTGGCGCCCTGGGCAACGTGTATGACCGAATTGTCCACGGTTATGTGGTGGATTTTATTCACGTGTACTGGGGCAATCACCATTTCCCGGCCTTTAATCTGGCTGATTCGGCCATTACAGTGGGTGCCGTGATGATGGTAATCGACATGTTCCGCAAGCCGGCGGGGCAATCACACGAAGGAGACAGCGCCTGATGGCTCAGCTCGCGGTGGACAAGGGGACACGGGTGACCCTGAACTTTGCCCTGAAATTCGAAGACGGCCAGGAAATTGACTCCACGTTTGATAAGTCGCCCGCGACACTGGAAATCGGGGACGATAACCTGCCCGAGAATTTCGAGGCCTATCTGATGGGGATGACCGCAGGCCAGCGTGCCAGCTACGAAGTACCCCCGGAAAAAGGCTTTGGTCAGCACAACCCGAGCAATGTTCAGTTGTTCAAGCGTTCGGATTTTGGTCCGGATATGGTGCTTGAGCCCGGTGTCATGATCTCGTTCGCCGACGCCCGGCAAAGTGAGCTGCCGGGCGTCGTCCAGCGTGTCGAGGGCGATCAGGTGACCATCGATTTCAATCATCCGCTGGCCGGGCGTACACTGACATTTGATGTTGAAATCATTGAGGTGGAGCTGGCCCAGCCTGCCCACTGAACGACCTCCGACAGGATCGACTATGCAAATTCGACTGGCCAACCCCCGCGGCTTCTGCGCCGGTGTCGACCGCGCCATTGAAATCGTCAACCGTGCGCTGGATGTATTCGGCGCGCCGATTTACGTGCGGCACGAGGTGGTCCA
>JAWVWU010000072.1:0-8337 GCA_033723595.1 Marinobacter sp.
GTGATGTTTTCGCTGTCCAGGTCTAGCTGGTTGAGAATATCGCCGAGACTGACCTCAAGGGGGCGATTGACCATCAGGCCCAGGGCCCCGTCCTCCGAATGTTCGCACAGATAGATCACACCACCCTGGAACTGGGGGTCACCCAGATAAGGTGTGGCGATCAGAAAATAGCCCCGAAGGCTCTGGTTGGTGTCGCTGCGCTGCTCACTCATCCGGAACTCAGCCCTTTGCGCTGGAACGACCAGGTACGGATGATCTCCAGCTGATCGGTCTGGTCGGCCATCTCCTGGGGGAAAGGTGCAAACGGTGACGCGAGCCGGATAATACGGATGGCCGCATCATCCAGTACCGTACTGCCTGACGATTCGAGAATGCTGACGTTTTTCACGCTGCCGTCCTTTTTCAACACCACCAGCATTCTCAGTGTGCCATAGATTCCTGCCCGGCGTGCTTCGGTCGGGTAATTGACGTTCCCCACCCGGGTTACCTTGCTGATCCAGTTCTGGACATACCAGGCGTTTACCGAACGCAGGGTGGATACGGCAGTCACGCGCAGCACGCGCGGCTTCTTGGCGTAGGCCTGGCGCTGGCTATCGTAACGCGCCTCCAGCCTGGCGATTTCCAGACTGCGCGCCATCAGGCTGGGCTTCTCTTTGACCGGCTGGTTTTTGTCGGGCTTGTCCACCGGCTTTTCCGACGTGACCTGACGTTTACTCGGGGCCCGGGTCTGGACCACTGGCTTTTCTGCGGCCGGCTTTGGTCGGGTTTGCGCCTGCTTCTCTGGCTGCAACGGCTGATTGTCGGTGCCGCTTTGCGTGGTCGGCTCCGGGCTGGTCAGTTCCTTCTTGTCGGTTTCCGTCCCGCTACCCTGCTGATTGGTCTGGGCCAGGAAGTCAGCCTTGTCCGGCGCTTTTTCATCGTCAAACTTCGAGAGGGTGATTTCCAGCGTCTGCGCTGATTGGGGCGGATCATCCGGTGCAAACGTGATCCCCAACACCAGCACGGCGTGAAGCGCCAGCGCCATGAATAGGGTGAAAGAGAACCGATCGACATCACTGACCTGAACCGCCATTGCTGTTACTTACCTACCGCCTGATGAATCCGGGCAACAATGCGGAATCGTTGTTACCCACAATGAGGCCTGACCGGGCAGCGCCCATGTCACACCGCAACGCCACGGTCCGCCAGGCGCTTGGCAATGGCGTCCATGAGCTGCCCGCCAATATCAATGCCGAATGCCCGGTCCAGCTCCCTTATACAGGTCGGACTGGTGACGTTGATTTCGGTCAGGTAATCGCCGATCACATCAATGCCGACGAAGATCAGACCCTTGGCTTTCAATGCCGGGGCAACGCGCGCGCAGATTTCACGGTCCCGGGCCGTCAGTTCGCGACCTTCCCCGCGACCACCGGCCGCCAGGTTACCCCGGTTCTCGCCTTTCGACGGAATGCGAGCCAGGGCGTAAGGCACCGGTTCTCCCTCGATCAGCAGAATGCGCTTGTCACCGTCACTGATCTGGGGAATGAACTTCTGGGCCATTGCCTGATGGCGACCGTTGTTGGTCAGGGTTTCGATGATCACACCCAGGTTGAAATCATTCTCCCGTATCCGGAATATGGACTGACCGCCCATGCCGTCCACCGGTTTCATGATTACATCGCCGTGCTCCTGGTAAAAGGCCTTCAGGCGCTCGGCTGAGCGAGTCACGATCAACGGCGGCGTGCAGTCCTCGAACTGGGTCGCAAACAACTTTTCGTTACAATCGCGCAGGGCCGCTGTCGGATTGACCACCAGGGTGCCCTTGAGTTCCGCCGCTTCCAGTATATAGGTCGCCATCAGAAACTCGCGGTCCACGGGCGGGTCCTGACGCATCAGGATAACGTCCAGGTCAGCCAGGGCAATGTCCTTTGCATCACCGAAGCTGTACCAGTCATCCGGGTCCATCCTGACCGACAGTTCGCGACTGAAAGCCCGCGCCTCGCCGCCCTTGAGGTAGAGGTCCGGCAGCTCCATGTAAGTGATCTCCCAGCCCCGCTGCTGGGCGGCCCAGAGCATCGCCAGCGAACTGTCTTTCTTGAAATGGATGTCCTGGATGGGATCCATCACGATACCAAGTCGAACTGTCATAGGGCCTCTTCACTTTTATCGGTAAAACACGAACCGGTCAGCACAGTGTGGTGAGCAATCAGTGCTATGCTGTTGGGAGATGGTATTGTACCCGTTCTGTGAATGCACCTGAATCAACTCGGTCAGATCACTTTTGTGAACACAAGTACATTTAGACACAAAGTTATGCTTTTTCTCCGGCCATCGATAATCTATAAATAAGCGGGGTTTATAGAACACCTTTAAATAGTGTGTTAAAAATGCCCGGTTAAAATAATGACCCACGCAGAGCGCAAGGCTGTTGGACAATGGATGACAACTTCGAAAACCTGAAGATAATGGTGATTGACGACAGTAAAACCATACGTCGCACCGCAGAGACCCTTCTTAAAAAGGTTGGTTGTGATGTAATTACCGCCACTGATGGCTTCGATGCGCTTGCCAAGATTGCTGACTCCCAGCCGGACATTATTTTCGTCGACATCATGATGCCCCGTCTTGATGGCTACCAGACCTGCGCACTGATCAAGAACAACTCAGCCTTCAAGAAAACCCCCGTCATCATGTTGTCCAGCAAAGACGGTCTGTTCGACAAGGCCAAGGGACGCATCGTCGGGTCTGACCAGTACCTGACCAAACCTTTCAGCAAAGACGAATTGCTCAATACGATTCGCCAGTACGTCCCGCAGGCAGAGCAGTAACCGAACTCTGACGCACGGAAACATCGAGGAAACCATGGCCCGTATTCTGATTGTTGATGACTCGCCCACCGAGGTAAAAAAGATCTCAAGCATTCTTGAGAAGCACCAGCACGAAGTCCTGACCGCCGACAACGGCGCTGATGGCGTTGCCAAGGCGCGAGCGGAAACGCCCGATCTGGTGCTGATGGATGTCGTGATGCCCGGTCTGAACGGTTTCCAGGCAACCCGTCAACTGACGCGCGCCCCTGAAACCGCGTCCATTCCGGTGGTTATCGTGACAACCAAGGATCAGGAAACCGACCGTGTCTGGGGTACTCGCCAGGGCGCCAAAGGTTATCTGGTAAAGCCGGTCAATGAAGACGACCTGATCAAAACGATCAACAGCTTGATCGCCTGATCCCCAGCATGGAGTAAGCATGTCCGCCCAGGCCGCCCCCTACGCCGTTCTGACGGATATCGCCCGACGCAGCCGTTCCCTGGCGTCGGGTCTGCCGGAACAACAGGAAGCCATCGAACTGTGGAATGGCATCGGTTTTATTCTGGCGGGCCAGCGCTACGTCGCCCCTATGGGCGAAGTCGTTGAGATTCTTCACGTCCCCCGCTACACCCATGTACCGGGGGTTCGTTCATTTATGCTTGGGGCCGCCAACGTTCGCGGCCGCCTGTTACCGCTGATTGACCTCGCCCACTTTTTTGACCTGCCCCGGAGTTCACGCAGTCAGCGGGAGCGCCGTGTGCTGGTCATCGAACACGGAGACCTGTTCAGCGGCCTGGTCGTCGACAGCGTGTCCGGCATGCAGTATTTCGCGGTGGACACGTTTGTGGCCGAGCCCGACGGGTCCCCCGCAGGCGTTCAACCCTTCATTCATGGGGGGTATGAGCGCGACGAAGAAACCTGGAAGGTGTTCTCAACCTTCGAGCTTATGGAAGATGAGCGCTTTCTGGATGTTGCCCAATGGTGATGGCAATGGCAGGAACATCACCGTCAACCCTCAAACCCGCAGAACCTAACTTGCCAATGAAGAGGCCGGGAGCCATACAATGAAGAATAGAGCCGGAAGATTCGCCACGGGTCAGGGAGCCAACAAGCTTGTTGGCGCCCTGATTGCCGGGTTGATCGCACTGACCATCCTGCTCGTTGTGGTACTGTTTATCATCAACAAGAACAGCCAGAACGACCAGGAATACATCGCCCACACCAACGAGCTTCGGGTACTGTCCCAGGAAATCGCGAAGAACGCCACGGAAGCCGCTGACGGCACCGCCGAGGCCTTCGACCAGCTCAAACGGTCACGGGAAGAATTCTCCCAGCTCTGGGGCTACATCATTGAAGGTAACCCGAATACCGGCCTGCCGCCGAGCGAGCTCGCCACCCAGAGCCCGGTCCAGAAAACCTGGGACACCGTCCGTGAGAATGCCGACAGCATCATCTCGACGCGGGAAGCCGTGCTCAAACTGCACAAGGTTGCCCAGACGCTGAATGAGAATATTCCGCAGCTGCAGGTGGAATACGACGATATCGTTCAGATCCTCCTTGACAACAACGCGCCGGCTGAACAGGTTGCGCTGGCACAGCGTCAGTCGCTGCTGGCCGAGCGGATCGTACGCTCCGTCAACAACGTCCTGTCCGGTGATGAGGACGCGGTCATCGCCGCTGACCGCTTCGGTCGTGACGCCAGCCTGTTTGGTCGTGTCCTGAAAGGACAGGTCGAAGGCAACGACGCCATGGGCATCACCAAGGTCAAGGATGAAGACGCAATTTACGGACTGCAGGCGGTTGCCGAACTGTTCAAGTTTGTTTCCCAGAACGTTGACGCGATCCTTGAGGCCTCTCCCGACCTCTTCAAGGTCCGTCGCGCCGCCGGGGATATCTTTAAAAACTCCCAGGTTCTGCTGAACGAAACCTCAAACCTGTCTGATGCCTTTGCTGCTCAGGCCAACTCGCGCCTGGTCAGTCCGGCGATCGCCTACATCCTGCTGGCCGCCATGGCCGTGGTGGTTGTGCTGATCGGCCTGTCCCTGTATCGCGCTGCCCAGCAACGCCTGTCAACGACCCAGGAACAGAACGAGCAAAACCAGAACGCGATCCTGCGACTGCTCGACGAACTCGCCGACCTGGCCGATGGTGACCTGACCACGGAGGCCACGGTCACCGAGGACTTCACCGGCGCCATCGCCGACTCCATCAACTACGCGATCGACCAGATGCGCGGGCTGGTACAGGCCATTCGGGGTACCGCGGTGCGGGTTGCCTCGGCAGCCCAGGAGAGCCAGGCAACGGCCATGCATCTGGCCGATGCATCCGAGCACCAGGCACAGGAAATTGCCGGGGCGTCGGCTGCGGTCAACGAAATGGCCGTTTCCATCGACCAGGTATCCTCTAACGCCGCCGAGTCGTCTGCGGTTGCGGAGCGCTCGGTAGCAATTGCGAAGAAAGGCGCGGAAGTGGTTCAGAACACCATCCGCGGCATGGACAACATCCGCGAGCAGATCCAGGAAACATCGAAGCGGATCAAGCGCCTGGGTGAATCGTCCCAGGAGATCGGTGACATCGTATCGTTGATCAACGACATCGCCGACCAGACCAACATCCTGTCTCTTAACGCGGCCATTCAGGCCTCCATGGCCGGTGACGCGGGTCGGGGCTTCGCGGTTGTTGCGGACGAAGTTCAGCGCCTCGCGGAGCGGTCCTCTGCGGCAACCAAGCAGATTGAAGCCCTGGTAAAAACCATCCAGTCGGATACCAACGAAGCGGTCATCTCGATGGAACACACCACCGCGGAAGTAGTCCGGGGCGCCCGTCTGGCCCAGGACGCGGGTGTGGCGCTGGAAGAGATCGAAAACGTTTCGATGAACCTGGCGGAACTGATCCAGAACATCTCCAACGCGGCACGTCAGCAGGCGTCGTCGGCGGCCCACATTTCCAACACGATGAACGTCATCCAGGAAATCACCTCGCAGACTTCATCCGGTACCAACGCGACAGCGAAGTCGATCGGGAATCTGGCCGACATGGCGTCCCAGCTGCGGTCGTCGGTGGCTGGTTTCACGCTGCCTGATGAAGAGAGTGTGGACGAGGAAGAAGAGGAAGATTCGGACGTTCCGGTGGTCAGCTGATTGGCTGGCCAGAGCAACTGACGGTTTATGGCTGAAACGCAACATCCACTGTCATCCGGCTCCGGCATCTGGACACTGCGCCCACTCCCGGAAATGGACGAGGCGCAGTTCCACCAGTGGCAGGCACTGCTGGAGCATCGGACTGGCATGACACTGTCGCCCGAGCGCAAGTCGTTTCTCGAGACCAACCTCGGGATCCGGATGCGCGAAGTAGGCTGCAACAGTTATCAGGCCTACTACGAGCAGATTGTGAGTGGCCCGGAAGCGGTGGTGGAGTGGGCCACCCTGGTTGACCGTCTGACGGTTCAGGAAACCCGGTTTCTCCGGGACCCGGATGCCTTCCGGCTGGTGTCTGACTTTATCCTGACGCGACCGCGGGAAAGCCTGAGACGTCGACCGCTGGAAGCCTGGAGCGTCGGCTGTTCAACGGGCGAAGAGCCCTACACGCTGGCCATGTTATTGAACGAAAGCATGTCGCAGCTGGAACTGCCGCCCCTGTTCGGGGTAACCGGCTCGGACATCAGCAAACCGGCGATTGAGAAAGCCCAGCGCGGGCTGTTTAACGCCCGCAAGTTGCAGGGAATGGATGAAGCCCTCAAGGCGCGTTATTTTCGCCCGGCAGAACAGAACAGCGTGGAAATTGTAGACAGCATTCGGGAGCGGGTCTGCTTCACCCGGCTCAACGTGATGGACCTGAACCGCGCCCCGATGCATGGCATGAACATTATCTTCTGCCAGAACCTGCTGATTTACTTTCGTCGCTGGCGACGGCGCGAAATTGTAAAGCGGCTTGCGGAGAGACTGGCACCGGGCGGCCTGCTGGTGCTTGGCCAGGGGGAGCTGACTGACTGGCAACCCCCGGGCCTGCAACGGGTGCCCTCGGAAAATGTACTGGCGTGGATTCGCCGCCAGTCTGACGAAGAATAACCGGAGTGGTTATGGGTAATCACCATGACAGCATCGCCCTGGACTGGGTTCGGGACGAGATACAGGAAACGTTGACGCAAGGTCAGCATGCGCTCGAGGCGTTTGTTGACAATCGCGACGACACCGCGCGCCTGCGTTTTTGCCTGAACTATCTGCACCAGGTTCATGGCACCCTGCAGATGGTGGAATTGTACGGCGCGGCCCTGTTGACCGAAGAGATGGAAAAGCTGACCCAGGCCGTTCTCAACGAAACCGTCGCCAACGTTGACGATGCGGTGCAGGTGCTGATGCAGGCCATCCTGCAACTGCCCCAGTACCTGGAACACCTGGCCAGCACCAAGGACGACTTCCCGCTGGTCCTGCTGCCTCTGCTGAACGATCTGCGGGCGGCCCGAGGCGAGACGTTGCTTTCGGATACATCCCTGTTCAAGCCGGACCTCAGTGCGGCCCGGGCGCCGGCCATGACCAACGTGTCTCAGCGCCTGCAGGATCCCAAGGTACTGGGCCATATCCGTAAACTGCGCCAGATGTATCAGTTTGCCCTGGCCGGCATCGTGCGGGAAACCGATCTGGACGCCCATTTTGACTATCTCCACAAGGTCATCCAGCGTCTCATCAAACTCTGCCAGAATACGCCCCGGGGAGAACTGTGGCGGGCCGCCGGCGGCTTTATCGATTCGATCCAGCACGGCCGGAATCCGGTCAATGCGGCGGTCAAGTCAATCCTGAGGAGCCTCGACAACGAACTGCGCCGGTTGATCGACGAGCACATCGATATCCTGCAACAGCCGGTGCCGGAAGCCCTGCTCAAGCACCTGCTGTACTACGTGGCCCGGGCCCAGGATCTGGACACCGACTACATCCGGCTGCTGACCGAGCGCTACCGTCTGGATCAGGCCCTACCCTCAGACGAAGCGATGGACGAGGCGCGCGATCGGGTCTCTGGCCCGGGCCGCGAAGCGATTCATTCAGTGGTCAACGCGCTGAACGAGGAATTGGCGAAGCTCAAGGACCAGCTCGATCTGTTCGTCCGGGCCGAATTCCGGCAGAACGACGAACTGGAAGAACTGCTGCCGGGACTGCAGCAGGTTGCCAACACCCTTGCCGTGCTTGGCCTGGGCATTCCGCGGCGAGTGGTCACCGAGCAGATCGAAACCGTCGAGCGACTCGCCCGGCAGATGGACGATGTCGACGACGGCGTTCTGATGGACATCGCCGGTGCCCTGCTCTACATCGAAGCCACGCTGGCCGGTTTGGAAAACGATCGCCAGCGCGACCGCGGCAGTGACAAACAGGTTGCAGATATCGGCACCCGGGAACTGGTTGAGGCCAACTCAGCCTTGCTACGGGAATCACGCAACTCTCTGGAGCAGGTCAAGTCGGCGATCGTCAACTTCATTGCGTCCCAGTGGAACGAGCAGGAGATACGGCATGTGCCGGATCTGTTGCACAGTATCCGGGGTGGACTGGCACTGGTTCCGCTGGA
>JAWVWU010000073.1:0-8231 GCA_033723595.1 Marinobacter sp.
AAAGGCGGCGTCGGCAAAAGCAATATTTCCGTCAACCTTGGAATCGCTCTCGCTCAGATGGGCCGGCGCGTGGTCGTGCTGGATGCCGACCTCGGCCTCGGTAACATCGATGTGTTACTGGGTATCACCGCACGCCACAATCTGTCCGATGTGCTGTCCGGAGAATGCGACCTGCGGGACGTACTGGTGGATGGACCCGGTGGCATCAAAATCGTGCCGGCCTCATCCGGTACCCAGCGGATGACCCAGCTTTCACCACTCGAGCACGCGGGACTGATCAATGCCTTCAGTGAACTGGGCGATCAGATTGATGTGCTGATTGTCGATACCGCGGCGGGTATTTCGGAATCCGTTGTGAGTTTTCTGCGGGCCTCACAGGAACTGTTGCTGGTTGTCTGTGACGAACCCACGTCCATCACCGATGCCTACGCGCTGATCAAGCTGATGAATCGTGACTACGGCATCAATCGGTTCCGCATCGTGGCCAATCAGGTTCGCAATGAACAGGAAGGCCGCCACCTGTTCGGCAAGCTGACCCGGGTCACCGAGCGCTTTCTCGACGTTGCGCTACAATACGTCGGTATGGTGCCCTACGACGATGCTGTCAAAAAGTCGGTACAGCGGCAGCGTGCCGTGCTGGATGCCTATCCCCGGGCCAAAGCATCACTGGCGATCAAGGCGCTGGCGGAGAAAGTTGACGCCTGGCCGTTGCCATCGTCGCCCAGAGGCCATCTGGAGTTTTTTGTTGAACGCCTGATTGAGCACTGACGCAAATCTTGTCAGGCTGGCGTGACCAAACGAATCGCGGCCGACCACGGCCTTTCGATCAAACTGTCATTGATAAGCTGGATACATGACGTTGGCGAAACGCCTCGGACTATACCAACAGACCGGCGAGCAGAAGGCTCATGACCTGGTAGAAACGCACGCGCCCCTGGTCAAAAAGATCGCGCTGCACCTGCTTGCGCGCCTTCCCGCCTCCGTCCAACTGGATGACCTGATGCAGGCCGGTATGATCGGCCTGCTGGAGGCTGCCCAGAAGTACCAGTCTACCAAGGGTGCGTCTTTTGAAACCTATGCCGGGATACGGATCCGTGGCGCGATTGTCGATGAGATCCGGCGGGGCGACTGGGTGCCCCGTTCCGTCCACCGCAACGCCCGACGTGTCGCCGGAGCCATCCGGGCCGTCGAAAACCGAACCGGCCGCGAGGCCAGCGACGCAGAAGTTGCCGGTGAACTGGAGATGAGCCTGCAGGAGTATCATGCCTGCCTCAACGATGCCAGCAGCGGACGACTTTTCAGCCTTGATGAGCTCAATGAATCCGGCGAGCTGCCGATACATGAGCAAGAGGTATCTGATAATCCGCTTGAGGGCATCACGTCGGATGCGTTTCGCCACAGTCTGGCGGATGCCATCAACGACTTGCCGGAGCGTGAGAAGCTGGTGTTGAGTCTGTACTACCAGGAAGAGCTCAACCTCAAGGAAATCGGCGCAGTCATTGGTGTCAGTGAGAGCCGGGTGAGCCAGATTCACAGCCAGGCCGCCATGCGCCTGCGCGCTCGTCTCTCCGAGTGGTGAACGGGCGTGTGCAGGGGTTTCTGGAGAGATCTGTAGTCTTTGGTAACCGGCGCTTTACAACCCGCCGGCAAACAAGACAATAAGCATTGTGACGACTGGCAGCCTGCTAGACTTGAATCGATCGGTCACCGGGCGTGACTTACTCAGCGTGTCAATCCGGGTGTGACTAACTGGAGGTCCCTTTGGACAAAAACATGAAAATCCTCATTGTGGATGACTTCTCCACGATGCGACGGATCATCAAAAACCTGCTACGTGATCTGGGCTTCACCAACACGGATGAGGCGGATGATGGAAACAGCGCGTTGCCCATGCTCAAGAGCGGCAAGTACGACTTCCTGGTAACCGACTGGAACATGCCCGGTATGTCCGGCTTTGACCTGCTCAAGGCAGTGAGGGCCGATGATAGCCTCAAGACGCTGCCGGTATTGATGGTGACCGCTGAAGCCAAGCGTGACCAGATCGTGGCGGCGGCCCAGGCGGGCGTGAACGGTTACGTGGTCAAACCGTTTACGGCGGCGGTGCTCAAGGAAAAAATTGAAAAAATCTTCGAACGCATTCAGTAATTACCGGTCGGATCAGCTCCAATGAGCACAAGCAAAAACGATAACAGCAGTCTGGACGACACCATCACCGACCAGCTCAGAGCCCAGGCTCACCAATTGGTCGATGAGATCAACGCTGGCAATTACGCCAACGCCATGGGGCTGATCAGTGAGCTCAATGAGGTCAGGGACCAGAGTCTGTATCGGGAAGTGGGACGACTGACCCGCAGTCTCCATGAGGCCATCCACAACTTCCACATCGACCCCCAGAATGCCGAGCAACAGGAAGCGCTGTCGAAAATGTCCGATGCGTCGGACCGCCTCGCTTACGTGGTGGAAATGACCAGCAAGGCCGCCAACCGGACCATGGACCTGGTTGAGGCCGCGATGCCGCGGGCCAGCGCGCTTTGTGAGCAGGCCAAGTCCTTGCGGGATGACTGGCAGCGGCTGCGCCGGCGTGAAATGGAACCGGCGGAATTCCGGGAGCTGTACCATCGTATTGACCGGTTTTTCGTCGCCACCACCGAAGACGCCGAGGCGGTTTACGGCAGTCTGTCTGAAATTCTGCTGGCGCAGGATTTCCAGGATCTCACCGGCCAGGTTATCCAGAAAGTGACCACGCTGGTGAAGGAAGTGGAGGAGAATCTGCTCAGCCTCGTTGTCATGGCCAGCCACGTTGATCAGTTGACCGGAACCGTTCACGACCTCAAGCAGGAAAGTGTGTCTCCGGAATTAGGCCAGGGCCCGCAGATCAATGCGGCGGAGCGGGCGGATGTCGTTTCTGGCCAGGACGATGTCGACGATCTGCTGTCCAGCCTGGGGTTTTGAGGTGCCGATTGCGATTGCAGGCACGATTAACGGGGTTTGCCCCTTGAGGATGTTGCATGTCATTTGATGCAGATGAAGAAATTCTTCAGGACTTTCTGGTTGAAGCAGGCGAGATTCTCGAGAAGCTCTCCGAACAGCTGGTTGACCTGGAACAGAATCCTGACGACAGCGACCTTCTGAATGCGATATTCCGTGGTTTTCATACGGTCAAGGGCGGCGCTGGCTTTCTCCAGCTCGATGCGCTGGTCAACTGCTGCCACTCCGCCGAGAACGTGTTCGATACCCTGAGAAATCACAAGCGCCCGGTTGATTCCGAACTGATGGACGTAGTGCTGCAGGCGCTCGATTATGTCAACACCATGTTTGATCAGGTGCGCAATCGCGAGGAGCTGACACCGGCGCCCAAATCACTGATCGACGCGCTCGATGCCCTCGCCGAGCCCCAGCAAACCGAATCCCGGGAGAAGGCTGCCGGCACCGCCAATCCCGAACCCGTGGACGAGCCTGACACCGTCGCGGCTGATGTGGATGAGGGCGATATTACCGACGAAGAATTCGAACAACTGCTCGACGCCCTGAACAGCGACGACACAGCGCCGGCTTCTGCCGATTCCGGCGCTGCGGAGGAGCCGTCTGGCGCCTCGTCGGACCGTGACGAAATCACGGATGACGAGTTTGAAGCACTGCTCGATGACCTGCATGGCAAGGGAAAATTTTCGGGGGCGGTCGAGCCAGACCCGTCGGATCAGCCGGAAGCGGTTGCCGGCAACGCCGATCTGATCACGGATGACGAGTTCGAAAACCTGCTCGACGAGTTGCACGGCAAAGGTAAAAGCCCCACCACGAGCGACGACAAGCCGTCCAGGCCCGAAGCAGACAAGCCGAAGGCCGGCGCTGCCAAACCGTCGGCAAAGCCGGCTCCGTCTGGCGATCATACGCCAGAGCCAGCAGCCGCGGCCGATCGCAGTAGTGCCGACAAACCGGCTGCGGCGGCGCCTGCTCGTGAAACCGCGGCGTCGGCGGCCGAAACCACCGTTCGTGTCGACACCAAGCGGCTTGACGACATCATGAACATGGTGGGTGAGCTGGTACTGGTGCGCAACCGACTGCAACGGCTGGGCATGAACAGCGACGATGAACACATGCAGAAAGCCGTCTCCAACCTGGATGTGGTGACGACGGACCTGCAGTCAGCGGTCATGCAGACCCGGATGCAGCCGATCAAAAAAGTGTTCGGTCGTTTCCCGCGTGTTGTCCGGGACCTTGCCCGTAGCCTCAAGAAAGAAATCAATCTGGTTATGCACGGCGAGGATACCGATCTCGACAAGAACCTGGTCGAGGCATTGTCCGACCCGCTGGTCCACCTCGTTCGCAATTCGGTCGATCACGGTATTGAGCTGCCGGATGATCGTGAACGTGCCGGCAAACCCAGAGTCGGCCGGGTTACGCTCTCGGCGGAGCAGGAAGGGGATCATATCCTGCTGATGATCGAGGATGACGGTGCCGGTATGGATCCGGAGAAGCTGCGGCAAAAAGCGGTCGAAAAGGGCCTGTATGACCAGGATGCGGCCGACCGTCTGACCAAGACCGAGTGCTACAACCTGATCTTTGCTGCCGGCTTCTCCACCAAGGAGCAGATCTCGGACGTGTCCGGCCGTGGCGTCGGGATGGACGTGGTCAAGACCAAGATTGGCCAGCTCAACGGCATGATCAACGTGGAGTCCGAGCTGGGCAAGGGCTCTCGCATTATCATCAAGGTGCCGCTTACTCTGGCAATCATGCCGACGCTGATGATTATGCTCGGCGACCAGTCGTTTGCGCTGCCGCTGGTCAACGTGGTGGAAATATTCCACCTGGATCTGACCAAAAAGAATATTGTCGATGGCCGTGAGTGTATTGTGGTCCGGGACAAAGTCTTTCCCCTGTTCCACATCAAGCGCTGGCTGGTCAAAGGCGCAGAAGCCTCGGCCTCGCCGGCCAACGGTCACGTGGTCATCGTGGCCATGGGCACCCGACGTGTCGGCTTTGTGGTCGACCAGTTGATCGGCCAGGAAGAGGTTGTCATCAAGCCCCTGGGGCGCTCGTTGCAGGGTACGCCGGGTATGGCGGGTGCGACCATCACCGGCGACGGTCGGATCGCGTTGATTATTGACGTGCCGAGCCTGCTGCAACACTACGGATAGCCGGGTCCGGTGTGGATCAACACATCAACCGAACGGGGTTCGGACTCAAAGGGAGGAGTGCATGACGGTTTCTGTCCTGGTCGTTGATGATTCAGGTTTTTTTCGCAAGCGACTGACTGAAATCCTCAATGCATCCGATAGCATTCGAGTGGTGGGTGTCGCCACGAATGGCCGTGAGGCGGTGGAGCAGGCGGAAAAGCTCCGGCCGGACGTCATCACCATGGATTACGAAATGCCGGTGATGGATGGCATTTCGGCGGTCCGCGAGATCATGGCCCGTCGGCCGGTGCCCGTGCTGATGTTTTCGTCGCTGACGTATGAGGGCGCCCGGGTTACCCTGGACGCGCTTGAAGCCGGTGCCGTAGATTTCCTGCCCAAGAATTTCGAAGAGATTGCGCGATCCTCCAGCGAGCTGCAGAAAATACTGCGGCAGCGCATTCTGGATGTGGCGCGCAGCCATCCGGGACGACGCCCCGCGTCAGTGGCTCCGCCAGCGCGAGCGCCGGTTGCGCCTTCACCTGCGCCTGCCAGACGGGAGCTGGATCGGACTGAACCGACCGCTGGCAGCCGCGCACCGACCCGCAAAACGTCGCCCCGTGCCTACAAAGTGGTGGCTATCGGCACATCCACCGGCGGCCCGATTGCGTTGCAGCGTGTACTGACGGGGCTACCGGCTCGTTTTCCTGCCCCGATCGTGCTGATTCAGCATATGCCTGCCAGCTTTACCCCCGCCTTTGCCGATCGGCTGAACAAGCTTTGCCAGATTGAAGTGCGTCAGGCCGAGGAGGGCGACGTGCTCAAGCCGGGGCTCGCCCTGCTGGCTCCTGGGGGCAAGCAGATGATGATCGAGAACCGCGGAGGCCAGGGTCGGGTTCGCATTCTGCCCGGTGACGACCGGCTCAATTATAAGCCCTGCGTGGACATTACCTTTGGCTCGTTGGCGCGGAGTTTTCCGGGTAATACCCTGGGACTGATCCTGACCGGCATGGGGTCGGATGGTAAAGACGGCTGTCGCCTGATGAAGCAGGGTGGCTCGGTGATCTGGTCCCAGGATGAGAAAACGTCGGTGATCTACGGTATGCCCATGGCGGTTGTCAAAGCGGGCCTGGCCGACGAAATACTGGCGCTGGAGGACATTGGCCGGCGATTGATCGAGGCGGTCACCTGATGGATATCCTGAGTCTGCTGGGTATCGTTCTGGCGTTTGCCGCCATTCTGGGCGGCAATCTGCTGGAAGGGGGTGCGCTGGGGTCACTGTTCAATGGCCCGGCCGGGCTGATCGTCGTGGGTGGCACCCTGGCGGCGACCATCCTGCAGACCTCCTGGCCGGTTCTGCGCCGTGCCTTTGCGCAGGTACGCTGGGTTTTTCTGCCCCCCTACGTCGGGCTCGAAGAGGGCATTGGCAAAGTAATCGACTGGAGTGTCAAAGCCCGCAAGCAGGGTCTACTTGGGCTGGAGGGTCTGGCGGAGCGTGAGCCCGAGCGGTTTGCACGTAAGGGCCTGCAACTGCTGGTGGACGGCGCCGAGGCCGAGACCATTCGCGGCATCCTCGAAGTCGATTTGGAGTCGCGAGAGCAGCGTGACCTGGACTCGGCCCGGGTGTTCGAGGCCATGGGTGGTTACTCGCCGACCATTGGTATCATTGGCGCGGTGATGGGCCTGATTCAGGTCATGACCAATCTGGAGGACCCCAACACACTCGGGAACGGCATTGCGACAGCATTTGTGGCAACGATCTACGGTGTGGCGCTGGCCAACCTGCTGTTCTTCCCCGTGGCCAACAAGCTGCGGGCGATCGCCCGACAACGTTCCCGCTATGAAGACATGATGATTGACGGCATCATCGCCATCGCCGAAGGCGAAAATCCCCGGTCCATCGAGCTGCGCCTGCGCAGCTTTGTGCACTGACCGGGCCTGTTTGCACGCCGGCCGGAGACTGATCCATGCGACCGCGACGACAACGGCAACGGCAGCCACAGGATGACCTTCACAACAAGGAACGCTGGCTGATCTCCTACGCCGATTTCATTACCCTGCTGTTCGCTTTTTTCGTCGTCATGTACTCGGTGTCATCGGTGAACGAGGGCAAATACAAAGTACTGTCCGAGACCTTGAACGGGGTGTTCAACGCGCCCCAGCGGTCGTTGAATCCGATTGCCGTGGGTGATCACCCGCCCGATATCCAGAAGACGACCGGTGAAGACGTCATTCCCGCCCCGGTTTCGGAAGCGCCCCGTAATCCGCCTGAAGACGCCGAGCAGCGTTCGGCGAACCTGCGCACCATGGCGAATCAGTTGTCAGTCGCCTTTTCCGACCTGATCAACCAGGGCGTTGTGACCCTGGAGACCAACGACCGCTGGATTGAGTTGAGCCTGCGCAACAGCCTGCTCTTTGGGAGCGGCGATGCCGAGCCACACTTTGACGCCTTTCCCATACTTCAGTCCATTGCGGACATTCTGAAAGACCACGATAACGCCATCAAGGTCGAGGGGTTTACCGACAATCGACCGATCCAGACCGCCGTATTTCCCTCCAACTGGGAGTTGTCGGCCGCACGAGCCTCGGCGGTGGTGCGGGTGCTGACCATGGACGGTGTCGATCCGCAGCGTATGGCCGCCGTTGGCTATGGGCAATACCAGCCGGTCGCGCGCAACGATACCGCCGAAGGGCGCAGTCGCAATCGTCGGGTGGTGGTGCTGATTTCGCGCGAGGCCAGCATTCGCGGCGCCGTTCGCTAAGGCGGCCAGGTGGGCCGAGATTGCCCGGGGTGCCCTTGCGAGTTCTCTCATCGTAACGGGCTCATCGTGACCGGGAGCATTTACCGGACCCGATGTTGAGGGCGCTATGGGCTCAGTTGGCATGCATCCTGCTCACTTCCCGGTAACGGTTGTCTGTTTGAGTCACCGGGTCTCACCCACGGCAGGCTTCTGGCCGGGGCTACCTGACGGGCACGCAGGTTGTGTTCCACAAAGCGGCAACCCTCTGCCTGGCTAACCCTCGTTTGAGGGTAATTTCTTGCCATTGGGAGTTGTGCCGGCATCAAGAAATCGGGTGTGTTGCCGATAAATACGGTTCAGGGTCCCACACAGGCGTGGG
>JAWVWU010000074.1:0-8180 GCA_033723595.1 Marinobacter sp.
TCCAGGTAATCCAGGGCCGCATCGGTGGACGCCACAATGTCCCGGCGCTGATCGTGCCACCAGCTCTGTTTCAGGCCGAAATATTTCCCGGTGGACGGGATGAACTGCCACATGCCTGCGGCGCGGCCGTGGGAGTAGGCAAACGGATCGAATGCGCTCTCCACGATCGGCAGCAGGGCCAGCTCGCCCGGCATGTTGCGCCGGTCGAGTTGGTCCACGATGTAGTAGAGATAGCGGCTGCCACGATCGACCACACGCTGAATGTATTTCGGGTGACTGCTGTACCAGGCCAGCTGTTGCTGCACCCGCGGGTTGTCGACGGAATGATCGAGTTCAAACATGTCGCGCAGGCGTGCCCACAGGTCGTCGTTCTGCTTCGCGGTGCCCGACGGCTTGTCGTCATCCTTGCCGGCGTTCAGACGTTCACGGGCGTCCTCGGCTTTGGTTTTCAGGGACTCTGCAATGGCATCGTCCAGTTCGGTGCTGCCGTCTGCATCGTCGGTGGCAACGCCTGCGTCCTGTTCATCGACAGCATCGATCAGGTCATCGTCGCCGGCGGCAACCATCACCGAGTCGTTTACCGGGGTATCGTCATCAGGGTTCGCTGTAGTGGCAGCGTTATCGGCGGAGGGAAGGCCCAGCGTACTGCATCCGCATAGGAGACTGGCAAGCAACAGGGCGGTAATACTTCTGACCGTCATTATAGGAGTCCGGATGGCGTCACCGGCACACTGGCAAACAGTGGGCAGGTTGAGTGGAGTGTCGTGCCCGTCGACAGGCGACGGGCCGGCTTGTACGAAATTCTAGGGTATTGAATTTGAAGGGGTCAATAGACTTCGCGTTAACGCAGTGACAGGTTGCGCCAAAAGTCATCAGAAATGATCTTTGCCGTGACGAATTGCAGCGAAAATTGCATTTTCGTTATCGGCGGGTAACCCCCTGTTGCTGGCATACTCTTTCGCCACCGCAACCAGAGCGCCATCGTCCCAGCGCAGAAACGGATTGAGTCTTTTTTCCCGGCCCAGGGACGACGGCACCGTGGGCTTGCCCTCACGACGCCGGGCCTCGCACTCGGCCTCGAACCCGGCCAGCCCCTCATCGTCTGGCAGCCAGCTGCGGGCGAACCGGAGGTTGGCCAGGGTGTACTCATGGGCGCAGTACACCGCGGTGTCATCAGGCAGGGCTCGCAGGCTGGCCAGAGACGTGCGCATCTGCGCGGGCGAGCCCTCGAACAGGCGCCCACAGCCGCACACGAACAGGGTGTCGCCACAGAACAGGATGCCCTGCTGGTCGACAGGGGATGGCGAGTAAAACGCAAGATGATCCAGCGTATGGCCAGGTACGCCCATGACCTCGAAAATCAGATCCTGCCAGTGAACCTGATCACCGGGCCGGACGGTGTTCGTGCTACCTTTAAACGGTGATTCGGCCGGGCCGACGACTCGGTCCGGCTTGAACTGATCGACCAGCTCGCTGACACCCCCCGTGTGGTCCGGGTGGTGGTGGGTGATCAGTATGGTATCCAGCGTGAGGCCCTCCCGGCCCAGAAACGCCGCAACCGGTTCAGCCTGTCCGGGGTCGACGATGAGCGCCTTGCCCGTCTGCGCGTCGGCCAGACACCAGATGTAGTTGTCGCTGAAAGCCGGTATCGGAGTGATGGAAAGCATGAACGCCTCGCGTGTTTCTGGTGAACAGTGACTGGTATCATAAAGCAATTGAACGGCCTCTCCCAATGAGTATGAAGGACGCCCGATGAGCCACAGGCAGACAGTGGACTACGATCTGCGCCACGAAGAGTTTGAACGCTGGTTCCAGACGCCGCTTGGGCGTGCCTTGCTGGCCGATCAACGTGCCTGTGTCAACACGCATGTAAACACGCTGCAGGGACTCCGGCAGCTTCATGTCGGTGTCAGCCATCGTTTGCCCCTGGCCAGCAGTAGCGATTTCAGCCAGCGCATCATTACCACACCGCGCTGGCATCCCCATCTCCCTGACGGTGTGGTGGTGTGCGATTCCGATGAATTGCCATTTCCGGATGACACCATGGACCTGGTGATTCTTCACCACAGCGCGGATTTCTCGGCGTTCCCCCATCAGGTGTTGCGGGAGGCTGCCCGGGTCACCCGCAGTGGTGGCAAGATTCTGATCCTCGGGTTTAACCCGATCAGCCTCTGGGGAGCGCGCAAGATCCTTTTCCGCCAGTCGTCAGGCGCTTGGGGCGGGCGGTTCCTGCTCCGCTCGCGAATGGAGGACTGGCTCAATCTGCTGGATTTTCGTACCGACAGCGCCCGAAGCTACTTTTACCGGCTGCCGATCCAGAACGTCAGGCTGATCGAAAAGCTTGCCCTGATGGAGCGCCTCGGCGGTAGCCGCCTCCTGCCAATAGGGGCCTATTACTGTATCCTTGCCACCAAACAGGTCTGGGCGCCCATCGGCAAGCGGCCGCTCTGGCGCCGACCGAACGTCATTCCTTTACCCGCCGGGGGCACCCTTGGGGTATCTCGCGGGTATCGGGCGGTAAACAGGACACAGCAGAATGGGAGCGGGCATGGCCGCAAGCGTGGTGATCTATACGGACGGAGCCTGTAAAGGCAATCCGGGGCCGGGTGGCTGGGGCGTGGTATTGCGATACGGGACAACGCTCAAGACGCTGCACGGTGGTGAACGCAACACCACCAACAACAGAATGGAACTGATGGCCGCCATCAAAGGCCTCAAGGCACTCAAGCGTGAGTGCCCCGTCGAGCTCTACACGGATTCCCAGTATGTGCGCAAAGGGATCACCGAGTGGATGCACAACTGGAAGAAAAACGGTTGGAAAACCTCGGCCCGCAAACCAGTCAAGAACGATGACCTCTGGCGGGAACTGGACCTCGAAGTCGGACGCCACAAGATCAACTGGCACTGGGTCAAAGGACACGCCGGTATTCCGGATAACGAGCTGGCGGACGAGCTGGCGAATCTCGGCGTCGACGAACTGCTGGGCAATGCCTGACATCGGGTGCAGGTGGAAACAGAGTAGGGGGAAAAGCATGAGACAGATTGTTCTGGATACCGAAACCACCGGCATTGACCCGGCCCAGGGGCACCGGATCATTGAAATCGGCTGTGTGGAAGTGGTCGAGCGTCAGCTGACCGGCCGCCATTATCACGTGTACCTGAATCCGGAGCGGGAAGTCGAGGCCGAGGCCATCAGTATTCACGGCATTACCAATGAATTTCTGCAGGATAAACCCCGGTTCAGCGAGGTGGCCGACGAGTTTTTCAGCTTTATCGACGGGGCCGAGCTGGTCATCCACAACGCCACCTTTGACGTGGGCTTCATGGATGCCGAGTTTGCCCGCTTGAAGCCGGTTCGCAAGACCGCAGAGCACTGTGGCGTGGTCGATACGCTCGCCATTGCCCGGGCCAAGCATCCCGGGCAGAAAAACAATCTCGATGCGCTGTGTAAACGGTACGGCGTTGATAACAGTAACCGTGAGCTTCACGGCGCCTTGCTGGACGCCGAGATTCTTGCCGACGTGTTCCTGCTGATGACCGGCGGCCAGACCGCGCTGTCGCTTGATGCCGGCAGTGACAACGCCAGCGGAACCGATGAGGTCCGTCGCATTCCCGGTGGTCGGCCGGCCTTGAAGGTGGTCACGGCGAGCGCGGAAGAGCAGCAGGCACACGAAGCAATGCTGGAGGTCATCAGCAAGGCCGGAGGCAAAGCGTTGTGGTCGGAACCCGGCTCCGGAACCGATCAGTCCGCGAGCTGATGAACCCGGTATGAGACGCGGTTCCGCCTGTACGTATTGTTACATTTGCGGTTTCTTGAGCTACTTGAGTTTTGTGTTATAAGTAATGGTTAGTTCGTCATTTTTCAGACGAGCCGGCGTTTGTCGAGCCTCGGTCTGTCTGTGCGCCGACAGCCACGGGCCGGATCAGCATGGTCGACCGTTTACAGGCGTCAGCCTGCCGGTGCCAGGGTAGGCGCCGGCAGCGTAAGGGAGCAGGTCTGACTGACAGGAAAGCGGCCACGGTGTTCTCCGCATTGAAAAAGGAAGCGTTACTTTATGGTTCAATCGTCATTGGCGACGAAGTCACAATCGTTTGATCTTGTTAAATCTGAAATCGAGCAAACGATCATGCAGGCTGAGACCAGTCTCGAACGCTTCCAGGAGAACCGGGAGAGCGGGGAAGACCTCCAGAACTGCATGGATTTTCTCAATCAGCTCCGCGGTATTTTTGTTCTGGTCGAACTGCGAGGCGGCACGCTGTTGTGCCAGGAAGCGGTTGCGATGGCCAACGACGTGCCGGTTGGCGCCAATGATGACAAGAATATACTGTTAACCACACTCAACAGCGCGCTGTTTATCCTGCGCCGGTACGTGGAGTACTACCATCAGCAGCGGGCAGACCATCCCGAGCTGCTGATTCCCATCATCAACGATTTGCGCGAAGCCCGTAAAGAAAAGCCGTATCCCGAATCCTGCTTTTTCAACGTGGACGTCAAGGAGCGGCCAAACGCTTGTGCAACGCTTGATATAGCGCCGGTTGAAGGCAATGAGGCGGACTACGAGGTTTTTGCCCGGCGAATGCGGCTGATGTACCAGATCGGGCTGTTGGGCGTGCTGCGCGACAAGAATGAAAGCGTCAGCCGCAAACTGATTGCCCGTTCAGCGAAAGGCTTTGCCCGGCTCTGTAACGGTGCACCCATGGGGCAGCTGTGGTGTCTGCTGGCCATTGTGGCCAATACCATGGAAGACCGCGCCATGGGGTTTGGCAAGGCGCGAAAGCGGCTGCTGATGAGAATCGAGAAGTACACCCGCGAGATTGTCTACGTGGGTAAGGTCGCGACCACCAAGGATGCACCGGATTCACTGTTTAAGGACCTGATCTACATCCTGTTCCGCAGCGGCTCGAACAATCCCGAAGTCACCACCATCCTCGGAGCCTATCACCTGGCGCCTGCAGAGTATCCGGAGTCGATTCTGGAAACACACCGCAAGCGCCTGTACGGCCCCGGTGCCGATGTCCTCAAATCGCTTTCCGATGCCCTCCAGGAAGAATTGAACCAGCTGAAGGACAAGCTCGATATCGTCGAACGCGGCATTGAGCCGGATCTTGCTGAGCTGGGCACCATCGCCGGTTCACTGGAAAGTCTCTCCAACACCTTGCTGATGCTCGATTTGACGCAGTTGGCCGGGCTCTCACGGTCAGAAGCGACCAAGCTGAGAACCTGGGAGCAGGACAAGCGGTTGCCTGCCGACGAGGAGCTGTATGGCCTGGCAGATGCTGTGCTCAGCATCGAAGACGCCGTCATGCAGATTGTGACCCGTGGCATTACGTCCGAAACGGACGCGCTTGCGGACGTGCAACGGGACCGGCGTCAGGAATCCACCTACCTTCGCGAGGCGCTGATCGTTGTGGCCGATGAGGCTCGAAGCGCGCTGACACTGGCCAAACGGGCTATTACCGCCTTTATTGAATCCGGTTTCGACAAGCTCCACCTGGCCAATCTGCCTAGCACGCTGCACAGCATCTGGGGTGGCTTCGTCGTACTGGACGATCCGGAGGCAGCCGAGGTGCTGAAGCGGGTGGCCGTCTCGATTCAGGAAAAACTGCTGGATCAGCAGGAGCCGCCGTCGAGCGCGCTGCTGGAGGCGCTGGCTGACGCGCTGACCTCGCTCGAATACTACATCGAAACCATTGGCTCCCGGGATGAGCGCAATACCGATCTGCTGCGCCTGGCCGGTACGTCACTGGACGACGTAGGCCTTTAGAGTCATGTCATACGATGTTGCGGTGATCGTGCTTGCCATTGGCGGCGGCCTCGCGCTTATCGCCGGGCTGGTGTTCTTCCGCCATCCCCGATGGCTGCTGGACTGGGTCAAGGGCATGGTGGTTCTGGCCCTGCTGTTCATCGGTGGTTATGCGGTTCTGGTGGCCGTCAGTCTGACCCAGTATCAGTCGCTGGCCGATATGCAGTCCATTGCCAGCGTCGGTGTCTCACGGGTTGGGCCCCAGTCCTGGCGGGTGCGACTGGAAACCCCGGGCGAGCCGGCCGTCACAGCATCGATCAGCGGTGACCAGTGGCAGCTAGACGCCCGGATCATCCGGTTCAGTGGTCCTCTGCGATGGCTGGGCGTGGCTCCCGGGTATCAGCTCGAGCGCCTGAGCGGACGGTACATCGCGCTGGAACAGGAACGAAACTCACCGCGAACCGTGGTTGCACTGACGTCAGGGCAGGGTTGGCCGGATATCTGGCAACTTGATCAGCAATTCAATCTGCCGTTTGTGGAGGGCGTATACGGAAACGCGACCTTCATGCCCATGGCGGATGGGGCGGTTTTTGACGTGCGACTGTCAGGCTCCGGGCTGGTGGCAGTACCGGCCAACGAACGGGCCCGAAAGGCGGTCAACGAGTGGACCGGGCAATAGGCCGGCCAGTGTCAGCCGGTATCCTCTCTCCCGACAATGTAAAAAGCCTCTGACGCAGAACGCCAGAGGCTTTTTATTACGAGCGGCTGTTTAGCTGAGGGTAAACAGCTCACCCAGCTTGGTCGCCAGCATCATGTCGCCTTCGGCGCGAAGCTGGCCGGCCATGAACGCCTGCATGCCGTCAGTTTCGCCAGACACGACGCCCTGGAGCGTTTCGGAGTTCATGATCAGCGTGACGGACGGATCGTCGTGATCGCCTTCAACCAGTTGGCAGGTGCCGTCCTTGATAATCAGGTGATAGTTTTTGTCATCCTCGATATTGAACTGGAAGACCAGATCCAGCCCCGAGGCCGCATCCGCATTGAAGTTCTTCTCGAGTTTTTCAAATACCTGAGCTACCGACATTGTTTTCGCCTTTGTGAAATGAGTCTAGAGCGTATTGGAGTCCAGGCCCCGTGTCTGATCACGGCAGGGCCTTCGGTCAGACCCCGTTTGGCCAGTCGATTCGACTTTAGGGGCAGGGCGGTGGAGTGTCAAGCTCGATCGAACGCTTGTTTTAATTTTTGTAGAGAGGGAACCGCGTGCGCGCCAAATGGCCGGAAGGCTTGTACCAGCCTCCGCCTCGGTTACAATCAGTCGACTTTTATGCTGTTAACGCTGGAGACGCATTTTGGAATTTTTAACCGAGTACGGATTATTCCTGGCCAAGGCAGCCACTCTGGTGGTCGCTGTACTGGTGCTGGTATCAGCGGTGGTATCTGCTGCTCACCGACACAAAGGCGATGACGATTCGGACGGTGAGTTACGCATCAGACGACTCAACGAAACCTATCGCAAGCTCAAAGAGTCGGTTCAGACCAGGATGCTGGACGAGCATGGCCGAAAGGCCTGGCAAAAACAGCAGAAAAAGGACCGCAAGGCCCGTAAAAAAGCGGCGAAGCAGAAGTCCGGCGCCACCGCTGACACCGACGCCACCCGCCCCCGTCTGTTTGTGCTCGATTTCAATGGCGACATCAAGGCCAGTGCGACCGGAACGCTTCGCAAGTCCATCACCGCCGTGCTGTCGGTGGCGGAACCCGGGCGGGACGAAGTGGTGGTAAGACTGGAAAGCGGCGGTGGCCTGGTTCATTCCTATGGCCTGGCGGCCGCGCAGCTGGACCGGATTCGCAGCAAGGGTATCCGGCTGACAGCCTGTGTCGACAAGGTCGCGGCCAGCGGCGGCTACATGATGGCCTGTGTTGCCGATCACATTGTGGCGTCGCCCTTCGCGATTCTGGGTTCGATCGGGGTCGTCGCCCAACTGCCCAACTTCCACCGTTTGCTGGAAAAGCACGATGTGGACTTTGAGGTTCTGACTGCGGGCGAGCACAAGCGCACGCTGACCCTGTTTGGTGAGAACACAGAAAAGGGACGCAAGAAATTCCTGGAAGATCTTGAGGACACCCACGTACTGTTCAAGGAATATGTCGGTGAGCGTCGCCCCGGCCTGGACATTGCGGCAGTTGCCAACGGTGATATCTGGTTCGGGCGCCGAGCCCTTGAGGTTCATCTGGTGGATGAAATCAGGACCTCCGACGAATATCTCATTGAGGCCTGTGATCGCGCCGAGGTAGTGTCGGTAAGTTTCCAGCAACGGCGTACGCTGCCCGAAAAACTGGGCCTGGCAGCCAGTAGCGCCATGGAACGCACGGCCATAAGGCTGCTCAGCGCGTTTCGAAATCAGACTATTCAATAATCAGACCGAATCGGGGGCAACA
>JAWVWU010000075.1:0-8143 GCA_033723595.1 Marinobacter sp.
GGTGGTGACCTGGGTAGAAATGTTGCCGCCGGAGGCCTCGGGCACATGGTCCGCCCAGAACGGCTTTTCAAAATTCTGGTACAGCGACAGGCTGCTCCAGCTACCGACGTAGGAAATCTTGGTCTTGTCGAGATCCTGGGCATGGGCGCCGATACCGGTCAGACAGAGCGCGACGGCAGAAGCGAGGACGAGGGAGCTTTTTGTAGTCATGGTTGTTTCCTCAGTTTTTGGGTCTTTCTGGTTTTCAGAACAGGGCCAGTGTGTTGTCAGGAATGTCCGTCACCAGCATATGGCCCGGGCTGTGGGTGATGGCGAACGATACGCCGGAATCGATCAGGACCTGCTGCGGTGTGACACCGCAGGCCCAGAACACCGGAATCTCATGGTCAGCAACGGTCACCGCGTCGCCGTAGTCGGGCGCGTGCAGTTCGGAGATGCCGATCAGGCCGGGGTTGCCCAGATGCACCGGTGCACCATGGACCTGCGGATACCGCGTGGTGATCTGGATTGCCCGGATGGCATCGGCAGCCGAGAATGGCCGCATCGACACGACCAGGTTGCCGCCAAAGCCGCCGGCGGCAATCAGGGGTAGCGACGTCTGATACATCGGCACATTCCGGCCCTGATCAATGTGCCGGACGCTCAGGCCCGACTGAATCAGCGCGTGCTCGAACGTGAACGAGCACCCGAGTGCGAACGTCACCAGGTCATCCCGCCAGTCCTCGGCCACGTCGGCAACCGTCTCGCTGGCGACGCCGTTGCGGTATATCCGATAGGCCGGAACGTCCCGGGCAATATCAAGATCCCGGGCCATGATGCTGCAGGTGCGGTCCCCGGGCTCGGTCACCGCGAGCAGCGGACAGGGCTTGGGGTTGGCCTGACAGAATCGCAGAAAGCCGGCGGCCTGATCCTCCGGCAGGATGACCAGGTTGACCTGCACATAGCCACTGGCCAGACCCGACGTGGGACCGGTCAGCAAACCGTCGCGGGCCGCCTGGCGAACCGCCTGCGGCGTGGAGTGAGTATTCAGGACCGGTGTGACTGTCATGGGGCTGCCTTAAAAATGAACGATTTTTACATTTAAGGCAGGTACACCGATTAATACAATTCGAAAGATAGGATCAGCTCTGATCGAAAAACCTGATCAGTTAATGATTTCGGGGGGTTATGCCGGTTTTTCGGCGGTCGGCGCCCGCTTTTCTGCGGCGGACAACGCCAGGTCGGCGATGCCGTGGACCACATTGCCACCGGGACCGGCCCGGTAGGCGGCGGTGAATGCCAGGTCCGGAACCGGTGCATCGACCTCGAACCGACGCAATGCACCGCTGCTCAGCTCGTGCTGGAGGATTTCCCGGGGCAGGGCGCTGACCCCGAGACCATCGACGGTCATGCGAATGATGGTCGACAGCGAGGAACTGGAGTGAATCCGGGTAGAGTGATTCATCGGGTCTACCAGAGAGCGGATAGCCACGTAAGGCTCGCTCTTGCGCGGGTAAGTCACGATGGGCCAGGTGGACAGCTCGGCCAGCGACATGGGCCCGGCCGGAATATTCAGGCTCGGGCTGGCGACCCAGATCAGCGAGTACCGGCACAGCGGCCGGTTGATGATGCCGGGCTGATTGACGCCGCCCATGAGAAACGCCATGTCGATGTCGTGATTGACCAGTTTCTCGGCCAGGTTCACGGAGATGTCCACGTCCAGCTCAAGATTGATCGCGGGGTAGGCTTCACTGACCCGTTCTATCAACTGCGGCAACCAGGTGTGGGCAATGGTCTCGGAGACCGCCAGGCGCACCGTGCCCTGAATGGATTCAGGCCTGGCGATGATCTGCATCATCTCACCATGCAGGGTCAGCATTTTCTCGGCATACACCAGAAATTCACGACCCTTGGCGGTCAACGTCACTTTGCGGGCTGATCGGTTGAACAGTTCAACGCCGAGCTGGTCCTCCAGACCCGCAATCCGCGCCGATACCGACGGTTGCGACGCATACACCCGGCTCGCGGCAGCCCGGAAACTGCCCAGCCTGGCGATCCAGACAAACGTTTCGAGTGTTCGAATGTTCATGGGGTCACCGAGTCGCCGCTGTTGGATGAATCATAGGGCAAGGAGCGTAACGCCCGCAAAATTGGTCAGCGGCGCGCCGATCGGGAACCCACTCAGATGCCTGAATCTCGCACACTTTCCATCACCACAAAGGTACTGGTCTGCTGGACGTGGGGCAGGGCGGAAAGCTGCTCGCCCAGTACCCGACGGTATTCGATCATGTTCCGGGTACGCACTTTGAGCAGGTAGTCGAAGTTCCCGGCGATCATGTGGCACTGTTCCACCGCCGGGATCTCCTTCACCGCTGTATTGAAGGCCTCCAGCGCGGCACTGCTGGTGTCTTTCAGGGTCAGCTGAACAAAGGCAATGTGACTCTGGCCCAGCCTGGCCTGATTGACCTGAGCGGTATAGCCGGTGATGTAGCCCTGGTCTTCGAGCCGGCGCATGCGCACCTGGCAGGGGGTTTTTGAGAGCCCGACCCGGGACGCCAGGTCGGTAATGGTCAGTCGCGCGTGCTTTTGAAGTTCGCGGATGATGGCGAGATCAATTCGATCCAGATCGAGCATTTTCGGGTCCTGTGCGGGCGTGGTTGTCGGGTTTGTATCGGATCTGATCTTCCCGTGGTCTGGTAACGTAGTCGTCGGTAGTGGCAAAAAAACGTGCATCTTGGGCAAACCGCCGTCGAGAGCGCTATGATGAGTAGAGTGAGCGCTTATAACCGCAACTGCTCATACACCACAGCAGAGAACAGTCTAAGACGTTTTTCCTGAAAATTTAATTTTTAATAGTTCATCTTAAAATTTAAAGGCGTCAATACAGACGAAAATGCGTCCATTATCTGTTCTTAAAGTGAAATTGACTTTGTTATTCCCAGTAAAATGAGGGCAAGACAAACAACACAGAGGGCACAAAGATGAGACCGCAGCCGTCAGAAACTCCAGAGTTAGTCGATAGCCGTCAAGCGCTCCGCCAGTACTACCTGGCCGACGAGTACACGGTTATCAGCGAGATGATTGCTGGCGCTCAGTTGACGCAGGCTGAGCGCAAGGCGATTTCGGCCCGCGCGGCCGACCTGGTTCGCAGCGTCCGCAAGAACGCCAAGTCCACCATTATGGAGAAGTTTCTGGCGGAGTATGGCCTCACCACGAAAGAGGGTGTTGCCCTGATGTGTCTGGCTGAGGCCCTGCTGCGCGTTCCGGACAACACCACCATCCATGAATTGATCGAAGACAAGATCACCTCCGGTGCCTGGGGCAGCCACATGGGGCGTGCATCCTCGTCGCTGATCAACACCGCCACTGTGGCCCTGCTGATGACCAGCAATCTGCTGAAGGATTCAGAGCGCCAGAGCGTGGGTGACACCCTCCGCAAGCTGCTCAAGCGATTCGGTGAGCCGGTGATTCGCACCGTGGCCGGACAGGCCATGAAGGAGATGGGGCGTCAGTTCGTGCTGGGTCGTAACATCGACGAGGCCCAGGAAGAAGCCAAGGGCTACATGGCCAAAGGCTACACCTACTCCTACGACATGCTGGGCGAAGCCGCACGGACCGATGACGATGCCAAGCGCTATTACGAGTCCTACTCGAACGCGATCGACAGCATTGCCAAATCCTGCAAAGGCGACGTGCGCAAGAACCCGGGTATTTCGGTCAAGCTCTCGGCGCTGCTCGCCCGCTACGAATACGGTAACCGTGAGCGGGTGATGAACGAGTTGCTGCCGCGCGCCAAGTCGCTGGTCAAAAAAGCAGCCGCTGCGAATATGGGCTTCAACATCGATGCCGAGGAACAGGACCGTCTGGATTTGTCCCTCGATGTGATAGAGGCGCTGGTCTCGGACCCGGAGCTGGCCGGATGGGATGGATTCGGCGTGGTCGTACAGGCTTACGGCAAGCGTTCGTCCTTCGCACTCGACTGGCTCTATGGCCTTGCCGAAAAATACGATCGCCGGTTCATGGTCCGGCTGGTCAAAGGGGCCTACTGGGACGCTGAAATCAAGCGCGCCCAGGTGATGGGGCTCGACGGGTTCCCGGTGTTCACGCGCAAGGCCTGCAGTGATGTGTCGTTTATTACCTGCGCGACCAAGCTGATCAACATGACCGATCGGATCTACCCGCAGTTTGCCACCCACAACGCGCATTCGGTCTCGGCCATTCTTGAGCTGGCCAAAATCAAGGGCGTGGACAATTACGAGTTCCAGCGCCTGCATGGCATGGGCGAGTCCCTGCACAATGAAGTGTTGCGGGTCAGTGGTGTGCCCTGTCGGATCTACGCACCGGTCGGTCCCCACAAAGACCTGCTGGCCTACCTTGTGCGGCGATTGCTGGAGAACGGCGCCAACAGCTCGTTCGTCAACCAGATCGTCGACACCCGAATTACACCGGAAGACATCGCCAAGGACCCGATCGATTCGGTCCGGGAGATGGGGCAGAACATATCCAGTAAAGCGATTGTTCATCCGAAGAAAATTTTTGGCGAACAGCGCCGGAACTCCAAAGGCTGGGACATTACCGACCCGGTCACCGTCGCGGAGATTGATCGCGGCCGGGATGCCTTCCGGGATCATCGCTGGAAAGGCGGCCCGCTGATCGCCGGTGACGTTGCGGGTGCCGAGGTTCAAGTGGTGCGAAACCCGGCTAACCCGGACGACACCGTCGGCAACGTGACCCAGGCCGCAGAAGCCGATGTGGATACCGCCGTGACGGCAGCCCTGGAAGGGTTCAAATCATGGTCTGCACGGTCCGCGGAAGAACGCGCCGCGTGTGTCCGTCGGGTTGGTGATCTGTACGAGGAAAACGCCCTCGAGCTGTTCGCCCTGACGACTCGCGAAGCCGGCAAGTCACTCTCGGATGCCATCGCGGAGATCCGGGAAGCGGTTGATTTCTCGCAGTATTACGCCGGCGAAGCGATCCGCTATAAAGACAGCGGTGATGCCCGTGGCGTGATCGTATGCATCTCGCCGTGGAACTTTCCGCTGGCGATCTTCACCGGCCAGATCCTCGCCAACCTGGCGGCCGGCAACGTGGTATTGGCAAAACCGGCTGAACAGACGTCCCTGCTGGCCGTGCGGGCCGTGGAGCTGATGTACGAGGCTGGTATACCGAAAGATGCCATACAGCTGCTGCCGGGCGCGGGCTCGACCGTCGGCGGAGCGCTGACCTCGGACTCACGGGTATCCGGTGTCTGTTTCACCGGTTCAACCGCGACCGCCCAGCGCATTGACAAGGCGATGTCGGAGCACATGGCGCCCGACGCCGTGCTGGTGGCTGAAACCGGCGGTCTGAATGCGATGATTGTGGATTCCACGGCGTTGCCCGAGCAGGTGGTTCGGGATGTCCTGGCATCATCCTTCCAGAGCGCCGGGCAACGCTGTTCGGCTCTGCGTATGCTGTATGTGCAGAAGGACATTGCCGATCACCTGCTGGAGATGCTCTACGGCGCAATGGAGGAACTGGGCATTGGCGACCCGTGGTTGCTGTCAACGGACGTCGGCCCGGTGATTGATGAAACCGCCCGCAAGAAAATCGTCGAGCACTGTGACCGGTTCGAAAAGAAGGGCCGCCTGCTGAAGAAACTCAAGGTGCCGGAGAAAGGCACGTTTGTTTCGCCTGCGGTGATTCGTCTGGATGGCATCCAGGAGATGCCGGAGGAAATCTTCGGTCCGGTACTTCACGTGGCGACCTTCGAGGCGAAGAACATTGAGAAGGTCGTGGATGACGTCAACGCCATGGGCTACGGCCTGACTTTCGGTATCCACACCCGCGTGGATCGTCGTGTAGACCGGATTGCCAGCCGGATCAAGGTCGGTAACACCTATGTCAATCGTAACCAGATTGGCGCGATCGTCGGCTCCCAGCCGTTTGGCGGTGAGGGCTTGTCGGGTACCGGACCCAAGGCCGGTGGCCCGCAGTACGTGCGTCGTTTCCTCAAGGGGGAGACAGTGCAGCGGCCGGCAAACACGACCGGCAAGGCCGTGGATGCCAAGAAACTGGAAGGACTGATTGGCAAACTCGCCGATCCCAAGGCCAAACCGCTGTCTCCGAAAGCGCGTGTCGAAGCGATGACGCCGGTCTTTGGCACCCTGCCGGAGCCACTGGATGCCCACGTGGAAGAAATGCCCGGGCCGACCGGTGAACAGAACCGGCTGTCCAATCATCCCCGCGGCGTGGTGCTGTGCCTGGGGCCGGACAAGGAGACCGCGCTCGAGCAGGCTTCCATGGCTTTGCTGCAGGGCAACAAGGTAGTGGTCATTGCGCCGAGCATCAACGGTGTTGTCGAGCAGGCGGCGAAGGCCGGCCTGCCGATTGTTGGCATCGAGGGCCATCTGGAGCCGGACGCCCTGGCGACCGCGAACGGTTTCGCCGCCGTGGTCAGCTGTGCCGAGAGCGATCAGCTCCGGGCGTACAGGCAGGCGCTGGCCAAGCGCGACGGTGCGCTGCTGCCGCTGATCACCGAGCACCGTCTGGATCAGCGTTATGTGATTGAACGGCACCTGTGCGTGGACACCACGGCGGCTGGTGGCAATGCCAGTCTGATCGCGGCGTCCGAGTAATCGCTGACCGCCAGGGGCGTGGCATCGGCAGGCGTCTTCCGGGGGGCGCCGGTGACTGGCCCCTGTGATTAACCTGTCGGATCCGGTCACAGCGTGTTTGTGACCGGAATCTGGCCAATGAACCAACGCCCGGTGTAGGTGCTACGCCGGGCGTTTTTGTGCCTGAACCCCCGACTGTGAGACGCCGAATCCGGTATTCTGTCGTAACATTTAGCCATTGAGCCCGCCGCCGGTCAGTCTGGTCGTCTGACCCTGACTCAATGCGTACCAGAGACTCCGCTATGGATATCAGGCAGTTACAGTTCCTCGTCGCCCTTGATGAGCTTCGTCACTTCGGCGAGGCGGCCAGCCGCTGTCACGTGACCCAGCCAGCACTGTCCATGCGATTGCGGCAGTTGGAGGAAGAGTTGGGTCTCACCCTGGTCCGGCGTGGGCACCGGTTTGTCGGCTTTACCGAAGAGGGCCAGCGCATACTCGGTTGGGCGCGGGCGGTGCTGGCGGCGCACGATGGCCTGCATGCCGAAGCCTCGGTCTGCCGCGGTCAACTGGTGGGTACGCTCCGAATCGGGATGGTGCCACTGGCCGGCTTTGAACCCATGCCCCTGCTGCAGCGATTCGCGGCCCTGAATGCGGACGTGCGGTTTGAACTCAAATCCCTGAGCAGCGAGCAGATTCTGAGCGGGCTTGATAATAACCGGCTGGACGCCGGCTTTGCCTATGCCGACAGCCGTCATGCTCGCAAATATCAGTGGCTGGAAGTGGCGGAAACCCGTATGGGGCTGTTATTCAACCGGCATCGCTGGGCGTTCGGGCGTCAGGAGCTCGATTGGGCGGCGCTGGAAAACCTGCCCGTCGGGGTTCTAAGCAAGGGCATGCACTTCCGCCAATCCCTGGATCATGGCCTGCAATCGGCCGGCGTGGCGCTGAATCCGCTGGTCGAAACCGACTCGGTTGAATTCCTGATCCAGGCGGTGACTGCAGGTCTGTGCTGTGCCGTGATGCCACTCGGTGGCGGCCTGGAAAAGCAGGACGACGCCCTGGCGCTGCTGCCCATTGCCGATAGTCATACCCTGGCGCCCCTGGGCCTGGCCATGCGCCGCGGGTCCCCCGCCTCGGCACTGGCCGAAGCCCTGTTCCAGTTTGTTCAGGCCAGTTTGCCGGGCCGTTGAAGGATCCGGCGGAATGGTTGGTTCTTCAATAAGTACTACTTATTGATTCATCTTTTATTCTGATTAGACGGTTATGAACTTCCGCCGTACCCTGATGCCTATTTAACCTCAGGATCTGGCCATGACCGTCGACACACAACCCGGACACAACCCGGCTCCCAGGTATCAGCCATACAACGGCCCCGCCGCTGGCTGGGGTGCCCTGCGGAGCGTTGCTGCCTTCTGGCTTGACAGCAAGCAGCCCATCAAGAACATCCGCGCCCTGTTGAAAACCAACCAGCACGGGGGCTTTGACTGCCCCGGGTGTGCCTGGGGCGATGACCCCAAGGGCGGCCGTGTGCAGTTCTGTGAAAACGGGGCCAAAGCGGTCAACTGGGA
>JAWVWU010000076.1:0-8103 GCA_033723595.1 Marinobacter sp.
CTGCCCGAGATACGTCAGCAGCGGCAGGGCCTGACGGATACCCCCGGCGGTTTCCAGCGGATCGGCCTCGCGGGAATAGCGCAGGGTCAGCCCCCGCGCATGTCCATCCCCGAGCGTCTGTTCGATCTGATCGCCCAGCCAGGCATGATTGATCACGACATCGGTAAACCCGGCTTCTTGCAGATGGTCCAGGTGATAGTCGATCAGCGACCTGCCACCGGCCCGCAACAGCGGTTTGGGGGTAGTCAGCGTCAGCGGACGCATGCGTTCACCCTTGCCGGCCGCGAGGATCATGGCGCTGATTTGTGTGCTATCCGCCATGGCCTGCCCGCAGCGGATCCGGCGAGGTCAGTGCCGTCAGGGCGGGCACGACCGTCTGCAGAAGCCATTGATGGAAATGCCGCAGTGCCGGCAGTCGGCTGCTCGAATGCACCAGGTAGTGAACCGTTCGCGGTACGTCGGCCAGGTAACCGGTTTTGCCGTCACGGAGCGCCAACCGGGCGAAAATGCCGGCGGCTTTCAGATGGCGCTGCATGCCCATCAGTTCGAACCATTGGCGGAACGTATCGGCATCGGCGTGATGCAGGCCCGCAGCGGCGCTGAGTTGCCGATAATGGTTAACCCAGGCGCTGACACGAGCTTCCGGCCAGGCGATGTAGCAGTCCTTGAGGAGCGATACCAGGTCGTAGGTGATCGCGCCACGGACCGCGTCCTGGAAGTCAATTACGCCGGGTACCCGGGCGCCCGGTCTGATAAGCAGGTTCCGGGAGTGATAGTCCCGGTGCACCGTCACCTGGGGCTGGGCCAGGGCGCTCTCGCGCAGGAAGGCAAAGCTGGTGTCCAGCATGCATCGTTCGCGGTCACTGATCTCCAGACCGAGTTGCTGCTCGATCAGCCAGTCCGGGAACAGCGCCATCTCGCGGTCCAGCAATGCCTCGTCATAAGGTGGGAGCGGCCAGTCCGGGCTGTCGGGGGCCTGTTGAATGACCAGCAGTTCGTCCATCGCCTGGCGGTACAGCGCGTCGGCGCTGTCCGGCGTCAGGGCTGACAGCATCAGTTGATCGCCAAAGTCCTCGAGCAGCAGAAATCCCTGCGTCAGGTCTTCGGCCAGAATCGCGGGGACGGCGACACCCTGGGCGCGCCAGTGACGAGCGATGGCGACAAACGGGCGGCAATCTTCATGACCCGGGGGGGCATCCATGGCGATGGCCTGGCGATTCCCGGCCTGAGCCCGGAAATAACGCCGGAAACTGGCGTCGCCGGCAACCGGTGTCAGCGCGGCGCCCGCAAACTCGGGCTGTTGGCTGACCCAGTCGGTCAGCGCGTTCAGTCGGGTGTCCATGGATGTGTCTGCTGTATTCCGAGGGCTGTGAGTGAGGAAAGTTAGCAGATGCCCGGACGATGGACAATCGGCAAGGTGATCGCTGCCGGTTTCCGTTAACAAGGCCCGGTGTGGCGTGTAAACTAGCTGCCTCGAAAACCATCAGACGCCCCATCGCACCAGGACAGGAACCAAGCCACTGTGTCCATTCATTTAAGGAATCTGCATGCCCCGACGCTCCTGCGCCGGCGAGCCATCCGTTTCCTTGGTGTGATCACGCTGGCACTGATGCCCGTCGCCCCATCGATGGCGCAGGACGCGCCGACGGCCGCGGAAATCGACTGGCGACCGCGTGGCGACCTGCCCGAATCGGTGCGGGCCACCCTGCCGGCGTTCTGTGAGGGCGGTTATTTACCGCCGGAGGCGACCGGTCAGTCCGCGCTGCTGACCGGTCGCGGTGGCGACGCCAGTCAGCCGCTGGAAGCCAGTGGCGAATCCGGCCGCTATCAGATCGACAGCCAGATGACGCTCGAAGGAAACGTCAGGCTGCGCCAGGGCGGCTTCAGTATCCACGCACCCCGGGTGGTCTACGATCAGGCCACCGGCCAGATCAGCCTGACCGGGCCGGTGGTCAGCCGCGGCGACGGCTTTCTGCTGACCGGCGACCAAGCCCGCTACAACACCGGCTCGGGCAAGCTCGATGTCAATACCGCGACCTTTCTGCTGCACGGCTCGGGCATGCGGGGCACCGCCGGCGAGCTTTCCCGGCCGCAACCCGATCAGGTGGACATCCGCGATGGCAGCCTGACCACCTGTGGCCCGCACCAGAATGACTGGGCACTGGTGGCCTCGGACATTCACCTGAACCAGTCAGAAGGCTTTGGAACGGCCCGTAACCTGCGTCTGGAAGTCAAGGACGTGCCGGTGTTCTACTGGCCCTATGCCAGTTTCCCGATTGATGACCGGCGCAAGAGCGGCTTTCTCTACCCCTCGTTCGGAACGTCCAACACCGGCAGCGGCGGCTATCTGTCGGTGCCTTATTATCTGAACCTGGATCCGAGCTACGACGCCACCGTGACGCCCCAGTACATCGGCGGGCGTGGCCTGTTTACCGAACTCGAAGGCCGCCACCTCAGCCCCTATGGTCAGTCCGTCGTCCAGTTGGGTTACATCGGCAATGACCGTTATTACCAGAGCCAGACCGGTGATCCGGACGGCGAACGCTGGGGCCTTGATGTTTCCACCCGGGCCCGTTTCAGTCAGCGCTGGCGCGGTTACGGTGATTATTCGGCGGTGTCCGATAACGATTACCTGAGCGATCTCAATCGCAGTCTCGATATCAACCAGGAAACCCACCTGCTGCGGCGCGGCGGGGTGCGCTACATCGGCACGGACCAGTATTTCGAAGCCTATCTTCAAGGCTACCAGACCATCTCGGACCTGATTCCGCTGGCCGACCGGCCCTACAGTCAGTTACCGGGTGTGGTTTACGGTATCCAGCATCAGTGGGGGGCGGTGCAAACGGCGCTGGACAGCCAGTACACATGGTTTTACCGGGACAATCAGGGGCTGACCGGCCTCGACCGCGCCAACGGCCAGCGCCTGAGGCTGCTGCCGGAGGTGGCGCTCGATCTGCGTCAGGTCTGGGGTTACACGCGGCCCTCCGTTACCCTCGATCACACCACCTACGCTTTGAATGACTACACCCTCGGTGACGGCCGTCTCGATCGAACGGTCCCGGTGTTCGAGTGGGATTCCGGCCTGTATTTCGATCGCCAATCCAGTCTGTTTGACGTGCCCTACAACCAGACACTGGAACCGAGGCTTTACTACGCCTGGGCGGACGCAGGCAACCAGGACGACATTCCCGACTTTGACACGGCTCTCAAGTCGTTCAGCTTCCAGCAGCTGTTCTCCCGCAACCGGTTCAGTGGTGGCGACCGGGTCGGCGACGCCAACCGGTTGACGGCGGCACTGACCAGCCGGTTTAACGATCTCAACACGGGTGCAGAGCGTGCCCGCTTGAGCATCGGTCAGGTCTATTATTACGATGACCGCACGGTCAGTCTGGACGGCCAGGGCGCCAGCACACGCAGCGATTCGGCGCTGGCCGGGGAGGCCGTTTTGCGGCCCACTGACAATCTGGATATCCGTACCTCCGGGCTCTGGGATCCGCGTACCGGGAACACCGAGGAAGGTCGCAGTCAGTTGATCTACCACTCTCCGGGCTATGCGTACCTGGCGACGATTGGCCACACCTATCGACGGCATGAATACGAACAGTCGGATATTGGCGCCGTCTTTCCTGTCACAGACCGTGTTAGCCTGATCGGCCGCTGGGTTTATGATGCCCGGGCCGGACGCACCGCCGGTTCCCTGGCGGGGTTTGAATACAATAACTGTTGCTGGAGTGTCCAGCTGGTCAGCCAGAACTACCTGACCAGCGATGAGAAGCTCGAGAATCGCATTCTGTTCCAGATCCAGCTCAAGGGGCTGGGTGGCAGCGGCGATTCATCAAGCCGGATTTCTGAGGCCATCGTCGGCTTCGACGAACGGGAAAATCGCCGGTTTGGCCGCCGCTGACGCACGGATCACTGTGCCGGCCCGGACCGCTATTGGAAGTGACAACTGAGGTGATTATGAAGGCGATTCTGCGCCCTTGCGCACAAGGCGTTTTACTGATGCTGGCCCTGGTGTGCGCCACCACGGCGCTGGCAGAGCGAAAGCCGCTGGATTCGGTGATCGCGATTGTCGATAACAGCGTTATCCTGCAATCCGAACTGGATGCCCGGGTCAAGACGGTGGTGTCGCGACTCAATGCCCAGGGAACCCGGCTGCCCCCGCGCGACGTCCTGGAAAAGCGGGTGCTCGACCAGCTGATCACGGACTCCATCGAACTGCAGAAAGCGGAACAGATGGGGATGCAGATCAGCGACAACGAACTGAACGACACCATGCAGAATATCGCCAGTCGGAATAATCTGACCCTGCCGCAGTTCGAGGCCCAGCTCAAGCTGGAGGGCCTGAGCTATCGGGCGGCGCGCGAACAGATCCGCCGGGAAATGCTGATCAGCCGGGTTCAGCAGCGCAACGTGGACCACCGGGTTCGGGTCACGCCCCGGGAAGTGGACAACTACCTCGCCTCCGCGGCCGGCAAGGAAAATTCCACCGTCGAGTATCACATTGCCCACATCCTGGTGGCGGTCAACGACTTCAACGACCAGGCGAAAGTGGAGGCCGCCCGTGCCAAGGCCGAACGGCTGCTCAAGAAGATCCGCTCAGGCACTGATTTTCAGGAAGTGGCGGTGGCGGAATCCGACGCCAGCGACGCCCTGGAAGGTGGGGTCATGGACTGGCGTCCCCAGAGCCAGTTGCCGACCCTGGTGGCCGATGTGGTGCCGAAGCTCAAGCCCGGTGAGGTTTCTGACATTCTCAAGAACAGCAGTGGCTTTCACCTGATCAAGGTGCTCGATAAGCGTGGCGGCGACAAGAAAATGGTCGAGCAATCCAAGGTTCGGCACATCCTGATCCGGCCCACCGAGACCGTGTCGGACGCGGACGCCGAACGCAAAATCAACAAGATCTATCAGCGTCTCAAGGACGGGGAAGATTTTGCCAAGCTGGCCAAGGAATACTCTGACGATCCGGTGTCCGGTTCGGACGGCGGTAACCTGGGCTGGGTAAACCCCGGGCAGATGGTACCCGCGTTTGAAAACGCCATGCAGGAAGCCAAGGTCGGGGAACTCAAGGGCCCGTTCCGTTCCCGGTTCGGCTGGCACATCCTCGAGGTTGAGGCGCGCCGCCAGAAGGACATCGGTGGTGAGGTGAAAGAGGCCAGTGCCCGTCAGGCGCTTTATCGCCGCAAGTTCGATCTGGAGCTACAGAACTGGTTGCGGGAGATTCGCGACGAGGCTTACGTGGACATCAAGAAGGACTCCCTCAAGGATGACGCCCAGGGTGACGCGGCCTCATGAGTGCGCAGCCGGTGCTGGCCCTGACCCCCGGCGAGCCGGCGGGTATCGGACCCGAGTTATGCCTGCAACTGGCGACCGATCCGCGCGATGTGGCGCTGGTAGCGGTTGCCAGTGAGGATCTGCTGGCGGCCCGGGCCCGGCAGCTTGGCCTGTCTGTCACGCTGGTACCCTGGCAGGCCGGTGAGCCGGTTGAGCGACGGGCCGGCTTTCTGTCGGTGCTGACCGTCACCGGCCTGGCCAGTGATCAGGCCGGTGTCCTCGATACGGGTAACAGTGCCTACGTGCTTCGGACTTTGGAGGTCGCAGCCCGTGGATGCCTGGATAATACCTTCGATGGACTGGTGACCGCTCCGGTTCACAAGGGCGTCATTAACGAGGCCGGCATTGCCTTCAGCGGGCACACCGAATTTCTGCAGGAACTCTGCGGTGTTGAGCGTGTTGTGATGATGCTGGCCACGGACGACCTGAGAGTCGCCCTGGTGACCACCCATCTGCCGTTGAAGGACGTATCCGCGGCAATCACACCCGAGCGGCTCACGCAGGTGGCGCGCATTCTGGATGGCGATCTCAAGCGCTATTTCGGCATCGCCCGCCCGCGTATCCTGGTCGCCGGACTCAATCCCCACGCCGGCGAGGGCGGGCACCTGGGTCACGAGGAGATAGACGTGATCGAGCCGACCCTGGAGCGCCTGCGTGCCGAGGGCCTGACGCTGATCGGGCCGCTGCCGGCGGATACCCTGTTTACGCCGCACTGGCTGGCGCAGGCCGATGCCGCGCTGGCGATGTACCACGATCAGGGCCTGCCGGTCCTGAAATTCCAGGGTTTCGGCCGTGCGGTCAACATCACCCTGGGGTTGCCCATTGTCCGCACCTCCGTTGATCACGGCACCGCACTGGACCTCGCCGGTAGCGGCCGCGCCGATGCCGGCAGTCTGCATACGGCCATTCGGGTAGGCGCGCAGATGGCCGTCCGTCGCAAGGAGGGCCTGTCATGAGCTCGAAAAATGCCGGCCATCAGGCCCGCAAACGGTTTGGCCAGAATTTCCTGCACGATCCGGGGGTCATTGAACAGATTGTGCGTGCCATCAACCCGGGTCCGGACGATGCCCTGGTTGAAATCGGACCGGGTCTGGGCGCGCTGACTGAAGAAATTCTGGCGCTCAACGGCCACTTGCAGGTGGTGGAGCTGGATCGCGATCTGATCCCGGTTCTGAGAACCAAGTTTTTCAACTACCCGGACTTCCGGATTCATGAGGCCGATGCCCTCAAGTTTGATTTCAGCGAGCTGATGACCGACCGGCCACTGCGGATCGTCGGTAACCTGCCGTACAATATTTCCACGCCGCTGATCTTTCACCTCTTGGGCCAGTCCGGCGTGGTGCAGGACATGCACTTCATGTTGCAGAAGGAAGTCGTGCAGCGGCTGGCGGCGGTGCCGGGTGACAATAACTATGGCCGGTTGGGTATCATGGCCCAGTATTTCTGCCGCGTGCAGCCGCTGTTTGAGGTAGGCCCGGGCGCGTTCCGGCCTTCGCCCAAAGTGGACTCGGCGATCGTCAGACTGGTGCCGCACGGGACACTGCCGCACCCGGCGAAAGATCTGGCAACCCTGCAATCGGTGGTGAGGACGGCGTTCAATGCGCGCCGCAAAACCCTGCGCAAGGCCCTCGGTGGCCTGGTGACCGTTGCACAGCTCGTTGACCTGGGCATCGACGACGGTCTGCGACCGGAAAACCTGAGCCTGGCGCAGTACGTCGCCATCGCCGATACGCTGACCGAGGCGAGCGCCGGAACAGACGGAGGAGCAGATGACTGACTATGCCATTGGCGATATCCAGGGTTGTTACGACCGGCTGCTGGATGTACTGGCCACCATTGGCTTTTCACCGTCTCGGGACCGGCTCTGGGTAGCCGGCGACCTGATCAACCGGGGGCCGTCGTCACTGGCCACCCTGCGCTATATCGAAGCGCTTGGCAGTGCCGCCGAAGTGGTTCTGGGCAACCACGACCTGCACCTGTTGGCGGTTGCGTTTGGCGGTCATCCCCTGAAGGGCAAGGATACCCTGGCGGACATTCTCGATGCCCCCGACCGGGACCGCCTGCTGGAATGGCTGCGACAGCAGAAGCTGTGTGTCTACGATCCCGACCGGGACCTGTTGATGAGTCATGCGGGGCTGCCGCACATCTGGTCGGTGGACGAGGCCCTGGGTTACGCCAACGAAGTGGCCGCGGTCATCCGTGGGCCGGAAGCGACGTATTACTTCGAGCACATGTACGGCAACGAACCGGATCGCTGGCGGCCCTCACTGACCGGGATGGACCGTTGGCGCATCATCACTAATTACTTCACCCGGATGCGGTTTATCGACGGGGACGGCGCGCTCGAGCTGACCGCCAAGGAGACCGTCGACGACGCCCCGGCGGGCTTCGCCCCCTGGTTTACCTTTCCCCGGTCCGGTCAGACCCGCATTATTTTCGGGCATTGGGCGGCGCTGGAGGGCAATACCAACAGCGATCGTTACATCGGCCTGGACACTGGCTGTGTCTGGGGTGGACTGTTAACCGTGATGAACCTGGATACCGGAGAGAAAACCCACTGTGACTGCCAGTGATGGACGTTTTCTGCGCTGGCCGCTGGTGGCCGGCGCCCTGTGTGCGCTGCTGTCGGTGATGGCGGGTGCGTTTGGTGCCCACGCGCTCAGGGACGCGGTCAGTGCGCGCAGTCTTGAGGTCTTCCAGACCGGTGCCAGTTATCAGATGTATCATGCGCTGGCGTTGATCCTGGTCGCGCTGGTCAGTTCGCTGCCC
>JAWVWU010000077.1:0-8050 GCA_033723595.1 Marinobacter sp.
AGCAGACAAAAACAACAACGCAAACAGTGAGGTTGAGATGTTACGAGTCGTAGCCTGTATTGATGGCTCACGGGCTGCACCGGCGGTCTGCGATTATGCAGCCTGGGCCGGTCAGCGTATGGACGCCCCTCTGATGCTGCTGCACGTGCTGGATGAGGAGCGCTACCCGGTGGCGCCGGACCTGACCGGTAATATTGGCCTGGGCAGCCGCGAGCACCTGCTGGAAGAGCTGGCGGACCTCGACCAGAAGCGCAGCAAACTTGCCCTGGAGCACGGCCACCACATGCTGAACGATGCCCAGCGCCGCGTGGAGCAACAGGGGGCCAGCGACATTGTGCAACGCCAGCGTCATGGCGACCTGACCGAGTCGCTGCTGGCGCTGGAGCAGGAAACGCGGCTGCTGGTCATCGGCCTGCACGGCGAGAGCAGCTCGGACCGTGACCTGCACATCGGTAGCCAGCTGGAAACCATCATTCGCAGCGTTCATCGTCCCATCATGCTGGTCCCCGACGATTACACTGAGCCGCACAGTGCCATGCTGGCCTTTGACGGCAGCGCTACCGCGTTTGCCGGCGTCGAGCTGCTCGCCGGCAGCCCGGTGTTTCGAGACATGCCGCTTCACCTGGTGATGATCGGTCCCGATACCAACGACCGGCGCGAGCAACTGAACCGCGCCGAACAACAGCTGTCGGGCCTGGGCATCGACGTGCATGTGGCCATTCGCGCCGGCGATGTGGAACACGCTCTGCACAGCTACCAGGAAGAGCATCACATCGACCTGCTGGTGATGGGCGCCTACGGCCATTCCCGGATCCGGCAGTTCCTGGTGGGCAGCACGACCACCAACATGCTCAAAACGGCGCGGAAACCGCTGGTCATCCTGCGCTGAGCATCGACACCCTCCGGCAACGGCGTCAACCCGGCCCGTGACCGGCAACCACCCCCGGCGTGACGGCCACCCGGCGCCGGCGTCTTCACTGTGGCCGACAAGGAAAGAAGCCCCATGATGTTACGACTGCCCGTTATCATCCTGTGTGCCATGTTCACGCTGGTCAATCTGACCGGCTGTTCCCGACAGCAAATCTATGACACCGCGATCGGCTTCGAGCGCAACGCCGCCGATCTTGAGCCACGCACGGTCCAGGTTGATCACCTGACCATTGCCTATCTCACCAACCCGCCGATCCGGAATGCCCCGACCCTGGTCATGCTGCACGGGTTCGGGGCCAACAAGGACAACTGGGTGCGTATGGCGGCTGCGCTGACCGAACGTTACAACGTATTGGCTATCGACCTGCCCGGCCACGGCGAGAGCAGCAAACCCCTGGATATTGGGTACACCATCGCCGACCAGGTGGGCTATGTTCACGACATCCTGGCGACCCTCAAGCCCGCCGCTCCGGTGAGCCTGATCGGCAACTCCATGGGCGGAGCGATAACAGCGCTCTACGCAGCCACCTACCCCGATCAGGTCTCGGCGGCCGTGCTGATCGATCCGGCGGGGATATTCGAGTACGACAGCGAACTGGTGGACCGGGTCAAACACGGGGAAAATCCGCTGATTGTCAGCAAGCCTGGCGACTTCACCAAACTGGTGGACTTTGCCCTGGAGAAGAAGCCCTTCGTGCCCTGGCCGATCTACAGTGTGATGGAAGACAAGGCGCTGGCCAATGAGGCGGTCAATCGGGTGATTTTTGCCGCCATCCGCGATTCCGGCTATCAACCGGCCTTCCGCAACGCGCTGAAACAGATCACCGCGCCGGTGCTGATCCTGTGGGGTCGGAAAGATCGGGTCATCAATGTCCGGAATGCCGACCTGTTTGTTGACCTGATTCCCGATGCGCGGAAAATTGTGCTCGACGGGATCGGCCACGCGCCCATGGTGGAAGACCCCGACCTGACGGCCGCACTGGTCGACGACTTCATGACCAACGCCCAACACCGAGACAGTGAGTAACATCATGACGGACGCGGTCTACACCGAAACGAACGGACCGGTTTACACCATCATTCTGAACCGACCGGAGGCGCGCAATGCGGTCGACGGACCCACAGCCCGCTCACTGCGGGAAGCCTTTGAGACCTTCGAGGGCGACGATGCGCTGCGCGTGGCGGTGCTCTGGGGCGCGGGTGGGCATTTCTGTGGCGGCGCCGACCTGACGGCGCTCAACGACCCGGACCGGCGCCATGAGCTGGATGCCCAGGGCGCCGGCCCCGGCCCCATGGGTCCGACCCGCATGCATTTCAGCAAACCGGTCATCGCCGCGGTCTCCGGATACGCGGTTGCCGGCGGTCTTGAACTGGCCTTGATGTGTGATCTCCGGGTCGTCGAGGCGTCCGCGACCTTCGGTGTCTTCTGTCGGCGCTGGGGTGTTCCGCTGATCGACGGTGGTACCGTTCGTCTGCCACGACTGATCGGCCAGAGCCGGGCATTGGACATGATCCTGACAGGCCGTCCTGTGGCGGCCCCCGAGGCCTTTCAGATCGGACTGGCCAATCGGCTGGTCGGCGATGGCCAGGCGCGCAACGAAGCCGAGACCCTGGCCGCCGAGCTGGCCGGCTTTCCCCAGCATTGCCTGCTGGCGGACCGTGAGTCTGCGCTTTCCCAGTGGAGCCTGCCGCTGCCAGAGGCGCTGCAGGAAGAGGGGCGTCGTGGCTTTCCGGTGGTGTTCGAGGAAGCGCTCGATGGGGCCAGCCGGTTCGTTGACGGAGCCGGCCGCCATGGGAAATTCTAGCGCCGACCGGGACATGATGACCCAGATGACGTCGTTACATGAACAGCGTCTCGATCGGGTCTGCCAGATGCTCAAAGCCAGCGGCGCACGCTCGGTGCTGGATCTGGGTTGTGGTTCCGGGTCACTGATCTATCGCCTGTTACGTGAACCCCAGTTCGAGCGCATCACCGGCCTGGAACAGTCCGGCCAATCGCTGATGCAGGCCCGGGACATGCTGGCCAGTCTGCATCAGTCCACGCTAGCCAGTCGCCTGACGCTGATCCGTGGCTCCTACCTGGACGTCGACGCCGGCCTGCAGGGATTTGACGCTGCGGCGATGGTGGAAACCATTGAACATGTGCCGCCCCAGCAGTTGTCAGAGGTCGAACGCGCAGTCTTCGGCACCTACCGGCCACGCACACTGGTGCTGACTACGCCCAACCGTGAATACAATCCGCTGTTTGATCTGGCACCGGGGGAGTTTCGCGAACCCGACCACAAGTTTGAATGGCCCCGTAACCGGTTTCGCCAGTGGGTCCAGGGCGTTGCCTCCCGCAACGGCTATCAGGTCCGGCTTGGGGGTATTGGTGACGAGCACCCCGATCTTGGCCACCCGACCCAGACTGCCGAGTTCACACGCGCCTGACTCTGCAGGCTGTGCAGGCCGCCCCGATCAGAGGAGTCGGCTAGCGAACCCGCTGCCAGGCCGTCAGTTCGGCCAGGGAATGCTGGAATTTGCGGCGGGTCTCGCGGATCACGAACGGCACGTCCACCGGCTCGCGAATCAGCTCGAATCGCTCGCCCAGTATCTCCTTCATGCCGTCCAGTACTGTGAACGGTTGGCCGTTGCGCTGGAAGCCACCCAACCAGGCCGTTCGGGGCGTGAAGGTCTCCAGCAGGGTGTAGGGAGAACTGATCACCAGGATGCCATTCTCCGCCAGATGCTGGTGGACAGACGACAGGAACGACCGGGGATCCTGCAGCCGGTCAATCAGATTACCCGCGAAGATCAGATCGTAATCCCGATGCTCTGCGCTCAGGTTGCAGGCATCTGCCACCTCGAAGCGAGCACGTTCGGCCGCATTAGCCAGGCCTGCCTCCGCCAGCGTCACCCGGCAGGTGGTACCAAGTTCGCCCTCGTCCGGCTGAAAATACTCCTTTTCTCCCGTCATCCTCAGTTCATTGGCGGTTTCAATAAACCGTCGGGACAAATCGACACCGGTCACCTGCTCAAACACCCGCGCCAGTTCAAAGGTGGTGCGACCGACCGCACAGCCTAGGTCCAGCGCCGAACGCTTGTCACGGCCGGCCATCAACTCCTGACAGACGCCGGCGCACCGGGCCGGGTAATTGCCGACACCAAAGTGGCTGTCGCCGTAGTGGAATGCCATGTACTGACCAAGTAGCTCATCGGTTTCATAGGGGTTCATGGGCGGGTCCTCATAGCGCGCACGTGCGGAAACCGGTGTAGACATCACTGCGCTGGGGCAGGTAGGCCTGACGGTAAGTCCCGCGGATCAAATACGAGGAGGTCGCGCAGCTGCCTCCCCGACTGACTTTATGATCGCCAAACTGCAGCGTGGACATGTAGGGGTAGATATCCACCCGGAAGCCGTCGTAGGGCAGAAACTGGCTACTGGTCCATTCCCAGACCGTGCCCAGCATCTGGCGACATCCGAACGGGCCGTCGCCCTCAGGCAGGGCGGTCACCGGCAGTTGCGCCATGAGGCGGGCATCCATGTCGACCCGCTCCGGATCCGGGTCATCGCCCCAGGGGAACCGCCGCTGAGGCTGCCCAGGCCGATTGCCCAGCGCCGCGACTTCCCACTCAATCTCCGTGGGCAGGCGTCTCCCCGCCCAGTGACACCAGGCTTCAGCTTCCCAGTAACTGATGTGCGTGACCGGAAATTCCGGCTGCAGAGGTTGCCAGCGGTCAAACAGGCGCTCCTGCCAATCGCCATCATGGAAACGCCAGTAGAGCGGGTGGCGGGGACGACGCAGGATGGGCTCGGGCGAGCCATGCACCAGCGCCACATCGACCTCCGTCTCGAGCCATTTGCGACCCCCAAAGGACCAAAGCTCCGGACATTCATAGCCGCCCGCATCCACAAACGCCTGAAATTCGGCGTTGGTCACCAGAGTTCTGGCGATCCGGAAGGCCGACACGGACCGGGTAAAGCCGGGTTTTTCATTATCAAAGGAAAAATCACGACCACCGAAGTGAGGGCTGTCGGCGGGCATCCCCAACTGGTAAATGCCGGCCGGAATCATCGCATCCCCTTCCTCGATCGACGCGGCGGCCGGCGTGGCACGGACTCCTGCCGGCGATGGATACCCGACAGTCTGGCGGCACCAGATCATCGACTCAATGTGCATGTGCTGATGACAGATGGCATAGCGCAACAGGTAGGCCGCCTGCTCGGTCAGCTCGGCCGTGCGGATCAAGGTTTCGACCCGGTCGTAGACCTGCAGGGCATAGTCCCGCGTGTGTTGGCGCCCGGGAAACAGGTCCGGCTGCCAGCGGTCGCGGTGGTCGATATGAAAGGAGTCCCAGAGATCATCCATGGCCGGGTCAAAACTGGCCTGCCCGGCCAACTCGGCCAGCACAAAAACCTCGTAGAAGAAGGCTGCATGGCCCAACTCCCAGAGCGGAGGATTCACGCCCGGGTGATAAGGCACGGTCAGAGCCGCATCGCTCAAATCATCGATCAGCGCCAGGGTTCTGGAACGGGTCTGCGCCAGCGACTCCAACAGATGTTTCCGGTCCAGACCCGAGTCTTCCAACCCGGCTTTGTCCAAGCCTGTTTCTTCGACCATACACCTCGCCTTCCGGTTCGGTTTGCGTGAGCCCGGCTCAGCCCGGGCGATGACCGTGACTGCCCGGGACGTGTCCACCGTCAGGCTCGACCGTGGGCTGTAACGGTTCCATCCGATTGAGTTCGTTGAGGATACCGCAATCGCGGGTAGCCTGATCCGTCTGGCACTGCTGACGAATGCCTTCAAGTTGTGTGGCCAACTGCGTCAGCTCGTCGATGCGATGCTGCACATGCAGCAGGTGTTCAGCCAGCAGCGCGTTCGCCTCACCACATCGGGCTTGTGCGTTGTCGCGCAGATCCAGCAATTGCCGCACCTCGTCAAGCGTCATGTCCAGTGACCGGCAGTTCCCGATAAATCGTAAGCGCTCGACATCCGACGGCGCGTAGTCCCGATAGTTGGCCGGATTACGCTTCGGGGCGGCCAGCAAGCCGATTCGCTCGTAATAGCGAATGGTTTCCTGGCTGATACCGGTCCGGCGCGCCAACTCGCCTATTCGCATCCCCTTCTCCCGATCGTTATCGCTGGATCTGTGACGTCGTCTGATCGGCACGGGTCCGAAAACCCGCGGCGATATAGTATGGTAGATAGCGTCAATGGGCCCCGGCACGGCAAGACGTCACCGGCCGGGCCCTTGTTGTGACGTTACACTGAACGGGTCCGCGCCTCAATCGAACCCCGTCCGTCACGGTTTGCCACGGCCCGACTCCGGCGCGTTCAACATCGCCTGACCTGGGCCCAATCCATATTACGGTGGCCATAACCCGTTGTATCTCCCCGGAGCATCTCCGGTTGTCCAATGTCCAGCACAGAGAGTCCAGGATCATGAGTGAACAGACCGCCCGGCCCGTGTCGCGATCGGCCATCGACAATCATGTCTACAAGGTTTTTCCGAACGACATGAATGCCCACAACACCGTGTTCGGCGGGATGATCATGGCAAAATGCGACCGCCTTGCCCTGGTCGTTGCCGAACGCCACTCGGGGCACGTGTGTGTTACCGCCGCCGTCGACTCCATCTCGTTCCGGGCGCCGGCCAAAGGCAACGATACCCTGCTGTTCAGCCTCGCCCTCAACCGCAGCTGGGGCTCCTCCATGGAAATCGGGGCCCGGGTCATGGCCGAAAACAGCTATAACGGCGATGTGCGCCATATTCTCTCCGCCTACTTCACCTTCGTAGCGCTGGATGACGACGGCACACCGGTGCATGTTCCGGCGGTGGAGCCGGAAACGGACACTGAGGAGCGGCGCTTCCGGGACGCCCAGATTCGCCGGCAGGGTCGGCTCAATACCCGCGACCAGCTCGCGGACCGGTCCTAGGGTGTCGGCACGATGAGAAGCATGGGAACCCCGCCGGACGCAGACTCGGCGCAGATTAGCTGGGCGACGCTGAAAAAGCTCTGGCCCTACCTGCTGGAGTTCCGAACACGTATTGTCATCGCCCTGCTGTGCCTGATCGGCGCCAAGCTGGCGACCGTCGGCGTGCCGTTCATCCTCAAACACATTGTCGACGGCCTCGACAGCAAATCGATGCCGGATACGGCCATCGCCCTTCCGCTCGCGCTGCTGCTGGCCTATGGCAGTGCGCGGTTTGCCACGACCCTGTTTGGCGAGTTACGGGACACCGTGTTTGGCCGGGTCACTGAGCGGGCCATGCGCCGCATCGGCCTGAAGGTTTTCGAGCACCTCCATGATCTGGAGCTCGACTTTCATCTCAACCGCCGCACCGGCGGACTCTCACGAGACATCGAGCGAGGCGTTACCGGCGTCGGGTTCCTGCTGCGGATCATGGTGTTCAACATCGTACCGACCCTGCTTGAGCTGGCGATGGTGACGGGCATCCTGCTGGTCAAATACAACACCGGCTTTGCGCTGATCACCCTGGTCGCGGTGATTGCTTACATTGGCTTTTCGGTGATCGTTACCAACTGGCGACTGTCGTTCATTCGTGAGGCCAACCTCGCCGACTCCACCAGTAACACCCGGGCCGTGGACAGCCTGCTCAACTACGAAACGGTCAAGTATTTCGGCAACGAACGGTTTGAGGCCCACCGCTACGACGAGGATCTGGCGCACTGGGAACAGGCCCGGCGCAAGAACCGGCTATCCCTGTTCATGCTCAACGGCGGTCAGGCGCTGATCATCGCCCTGGCCGTGACGGCCATGATGGTGCTCGCAGCCAGCCAGGTATTGGAGGGCGCCATCACCATCGGCGATTTTGTGCTGATCAATGCCTTTACCATGCAGCTGTTCATTCCTCTGGGCTTTCTGGGATTTGTGTACCGTGAACTGAAAAGTGCCATGACCAACATCGAACGAATGTTTGATCTGCTCGAGCAGTCGCCCGGCATCAGGGACGACGGTAACGCCCGCGCGCTGACGGTCACTGACGGCGCGATCGAGTTTGATCGGGTCAGCTTTGGCTATTCCGGCCGCCGGCAGATCCTTCACGGCGTCAGTCTCCGGGTCAAACCCCTCCAGAAGGTGGCGGTGGTCGGCAGCAGTGGCGCGGGCAAGTCGAC
>JAWVWU010000078.1:0-8020 GCA_033723595.1 Marinobacter sp.
GCGGGTGTCTACCTTCAACACCTCTCCGATGTTGATAAACAGGGGCACGTTGACGACAGCACCCGTTGACAGGGTCGCGGGCTTGGTGCCGCCCTGGGCCGTATCGCCTTTCATACCCGGGTCCGTGTCCACAACTTCCAGTTCGACAAAATTGGGCGGCGAGACCGACAGCGGCGCGCCGTTGTAGAGCGTTACCGTGTAGACGTCCTGCTCCTTGAGCCACTTGAGCACGTCCGCGACCGCTCTTGCATCCGCCGGATACTGTTCGAACGATCCGTCGGTCAACATGAAGTGCCAGAACTCGCCGTCAGTGTAGAGATACTCCATGTCCTGATCCATGACGTCGGCCGCCTCGAGGGTGTCTCCCGACTTGAAGGTTCGCTCCCAGACTCGGTTGGAAATCAGGTTCCGTAACTTGACCCGGTTGAACGCCTGGCCCTTACCAGGCTTGACGAATTCGTTTTCGAGAATTGCGCAGGGGTCGCCATCCAGCAAAACTTTGAGACCACTGCGGAATTCATTGGTAGAATATGAAGCCATGAAAATGTCACCTGAAATACGCTGTTGAGAGTCCGAAAGCCGTTATGATACAGCGAACCACCTTCCGGGTAGAAGCCCGACCGTCAGATATACCGTCCAAGACCTGGCAACAGCTGCTTTCCGACTCCGTCACTACCCCCGAAGGTCTGCTGAGGAGCCTGGGCCTGGATCCTGATCACTGGCTTGCCGGCGCCGAGTCCGGCCATCGGCTGTTCTCCATACGAGTACCCACACCCTACCTGAGTCGAATCGAGTACGGGAACCCACAGGATCCGCTGCTACGACAGGTTTTGCCGCTGGCGGACGAAGACCACTCGCAGCCCGGCTTTATACAGGACCCGCTTCAGGAACGGAGCGCCACCCAGACTCCCGGCCTCATCCGCAAGTACCGGAGCCGCGCCCTGCTGATGGTGACCGGCCAGTGCGCGATTAACTGTCGTTACTGTTTTCGCCGTCATTTCCCCTACGCCGAGCACCGGCTGTCGGCCCGTGAGCGTTCGGACGTTCTCGATGCGCTCGCCGCGGACCCGGATATCAATGAAGTCATACTCAGCGGCGGCGACCCGCTGGTCGCGAACGATCAATTGCTTGCGCGCTGGGCTCAGGATCTGGAAGCACTGCCGGGCATTCGTCGGCTACGTATCCATACCCGCCTGCCGATTGTTATTCCGCAGCGCGTCGATGCCGCGCTGACAGACTGGTTGTCGAGAAGTCGTCTGCAGACGGTCATTGTGCTGCACATCAATCATCCGAGAGAGATTGATGCATCCGTTCGGTCTGCGCTGATCAGGCTTAAATCAACCGGCGCTACCCTGCTCAATCAAAGTGTGATCCTGAAGGGCGTGAACGACGACGTCGACACGCTGGCCAGTCTCAGCGAGGGGCTGTTCGACGCTGGCGTGATGCCTTACTACCTGCATGCGTTTGACCCCGTCTCGGGCGCCCACCACTTCGACGTGAGCGACGACCGGGCCCGTGAGCTTGTAAGGACATTGCAATCTCGACTGCCCGGCTTCCTCGTTCCCAGGCTGGTCCGGGAAATCCCGGGCGAAGCTGGCAAAACCCTGCTCGACCTTGAAGACCCCGCGGGATACCGGCGCCCGCAGGGTGCTTGAATGTGAAGATGGCGGCCAGTCATTTGCGGCGACGGCAACTGTCAAAGATTGTTAACTTGCGAAGTTCTGGCTTTTTGTTATCTGTTTGCTATTTTACAGTCCAGATATCAAAACTATAAAGATATGTATTATGGGCGGTTTTCAAATTTCGTGAGCCATCTCACAGATTTCCGTGCAGACGGGCGTGAGCATGTTGACCGAAACCGGATTATGTCGCCCTCAACCTGGCGTGGACCTGAATGGACGGTAAGACTCTGAAACCCGATTTGACGATACCGGAACAGAAAATTGCGAGCCTGTCCTTCTGTGAATCCTCCCCCAAGGGTATTCGAGACTGGGTAAACAGTTTGCCGATGGCCAACATTGGCGAAGTTTCCCGTCAGCTTTACCACGCCATCATTGAAATAAATCAACTGTTCACCGCTCCCCAGACTCGCCTTCAACTGCTGGAACTGGTGCGACCCAAGATCGGTTTCGTCTGTACCGAGCTGTCCCGCCATTACCTGGGTCTGGCGATCGCCCTGCCCGAGAAACAGCGCAAAATTGCAAACCTGTCTCAGGCCCTGCAACTGCATCTGGCCGGCGGCTACAAGACCTGTGTCATTGAGTTTATTGACAACGGTGGCGTGGAGAAGAATCGCAAATCCATTGCCACCGCCTGTCATCGGGCGCTGAGTTGCCTTGGGGCCACCATCGTCAGGGCGCATCAGCTGTATTGCCCGAGTCCGGCACGTAGCTGGCTGGAATGCCACCGACTGTTCCGGTTTGCCCATCGCAACCACCTGATTGACCAGGCCATTGCCGATGAAACCCTGGTACATCGCAGCAGCAGTACGGTTGCGGATGCTTACAAGCGCATCCTGCTGCTGGGCTGCGCACGACCCAATCAGCTGCGGCAGAATGAGCTGCTGCAGGTCTACGAATTGTTCGAGGCCTGGACGGATCTCGCCCAGTGCGGCCCCGGCCTGAGTGATGATGCGCTGTTCGTGGTCAATATGGAGCGCGACACACCGCCGATATACCGCAGCCTGGTCCAGCATGAAAGTGCCGGCGACAGCTTCGGGTTCGATACCACCGAATTGTCGGCGCGCATCAGTCGCCACCTTCACGGTCGAGACGGCCATCGCCAGGCCGGAGACGAACCCGGCATTCAATTACCGACGGCTGTCAGCGACACGCTGCTGACCCACCTCAGTCAGGCGCTGGGGATCCTGACCAAGCGCAACTTCAACAGGATCGTCAGCCAGGGTCGACTGGACGTCTGCGTGGGACTGACCGCCACCCATTTCTTCGTGGCCGGGGAGAAGAATTTCAATCAGTTTGTGTCGGGCAATGAAAATACCGGAATGACCGACATCGAGGACAATCAATTCTTGAGTGCGAGCCGTCGACGCAATGATGTCTGGGCGGGCACGCACGATGCCGGACCGAGCGATGACGTGTTGCGCTCGGCCGACAGCCCGATCACCTTTCGCGGCAGCGGTGGGTCGGTCGATGATCACCTGAAGCAAAAAAATCGCCCACGGGCCTATTCAACCATTTTGCTGAACACCAGCCCGGGCGGTTACTGCGTGAGTTGGGAAACCGACGTCCCACCCTCACTCCAGGCTGGTGAAATTCTGGGCGTTCGCGAGCAGCCTACGCACCCCTGGAGCATTGCCGTGGTGCGCTGGATCCGCCAGGTCAAGAACCAGGGGACTCAGGTAGGCATCGAATTGATCGCGCCCAGCGCTTCGCCCTGCGGCGTTCGTCTGATCCAGAAGGTGGGGAACAGCAGCGAGTACCTGCGTGGCCTGTTGCTGCCAGAGATAAGCGCGGTGAATCAGGCGGCCACCCTGGTCACACCGCGATTGCCGTTCCAGCCCGGCAGCCGGATATCACTGCTGCATGATGGCCGCGACGATCAGGGCCAGCTCTCGCGACGGGTATCGGCTACCGGCAGCGTCAGCCAGTTCGAGCTGAAGCTGCAGAACCGCAACCTGCGCGACGCTGACCTGTCTTCCCGGGGGTCAGCGCCCGGAAGTGCCAGTGAGGACGAATTCGATTCGCTCTGGCCATCGCTCTGAGTCCACCGCGATGTCACGGCCATGGGCTCGACCAATCCACAGGTTCTCCCGGAAAGGGTTGTTATTGACCAACTTCCGCTGCATCATTCAGACAACAGCCTGACGAAAGCCAGCGTCGCGCACGCGTAGGCCCCGCACCCTTCCTCCTTTCTAGGATGCCGAGCACCGGACGAGCTTCCGAGGCCGCGAACAGGAGGAGGCGCCTGAAAACGTGTCATCGATGCTGCCTGCACTGGTGAGCCGGTGGCTGACCAGCGGCTTCCCATCGACAACCGATTGTGAGAGATCGCCCCGGCATGCAGAAAAAAAATGCAACGGTACACCTGCTGATTCTAGACCCTTCCCAGAACGACTCCGAAACCCTTGTCAGCTTGCTCAGAAATGCGGGTCGCGCGACGCGCGCGCACCGCATCACCTCCGAAGAGGATCTCGAAGAAGCACTGAAGACCGGGCAATGGGACCTGCTGCTGGCCCGGGATGTCGAGCAGGATTTCAAGCCCGCCGACGCGCTGGGCATGATTCGCCGGATGGACAAGGACGTGCCGTTCATTCTGCTTACCGAAGAATTCAACCGTGATCAGACGGTCGCTTACATGAAAGCGGGCGCCCAGGACACGGTGCCGTTCGAGTACGCCGACCTGGTCATTCTGACGGTTCGCCGCGAACTGGCGGCCCTTGAGGAGCGTCGCAAGCGCCGCGCGCTGGACTCCCATCTGAGGGAAGCCGAGCAACGCTGCCAACTGCTGCTGGAAAGCTCCAAGGATGCCATTGCCTACATCAACGATGGTATGCACATCTATGCCAACCAGTCGTACATGGACTTCCTGGGCTACGACGATATTGATGAACTGATCTGTATTCCGATCCTCGATACCCTGGCCCCGGAGAGTCAGGGACCGTACAAGGACTTCATGAAGTCTTTCGCTCAATCCGGCCAGGACGGCATCAAACTGAACTGCGTGGCGCGCCGCAGCGATGAGCGCGAGCTCAGTATCACCATGTCCGCATCATCCGCTACCTACGATGGCGAGCCCTGCACCCAGATTGTTATTCAACCCGAGCAGAGCGATGCCGAGCTGGAAGAAAAGTTAAGACAGATCAGCAGCCAGGACTTGCTGACCGGGCTCTTCAACCGGCAACACCTGATGGATGAACTGGCCCATGCGGTCGTCGTGGCGGGTGAGAAAAACGAAGCAGGCGCCCTTGCCTACATTGCGCTGGACAATTTCATGGCGCTCAAGGGCGAAGCCGGGATCGCCGGTGCCGACATGCTGCTTTCCGATCTCGCTGACATGCTGCGCAATCACGTCGACGAATCCATGGTACTGGCTCGCCTGAGCGACGACGCCTTTTGTGTGCTCGCCCAGCCCTGTAACGAGGAAACCATGGTTGCGCTCAGTGAGAAGATCCGCAAGGCGGTCGACGATCACCTGTTTGAGCTGGAGGACCGGACCATTCAGTTGACGGTCAGCATCGGCGTTGCCGCGATCACCGAAAACTCGCCCAAAGCCGCGGACATCATTGGCCGCGCCCATACCGCGTCCGCCAATGTGCGGTCGGCCAACGATGAACAGGGCAACGGTGTGTCGGTCTACAACCCGGCAGACTATCACGATGCGAGCAGCGACAGCTCTATTGAGACCATCCAGAAAGCCCTTGACGAAGACCGTTTCCGGCTGCTTTTCCAGCCTATCATCAACCTGCGGGGCGAGGGCGAAGAGCACTACGAGGCGCTTGTCAGAATGCTGGGCAAAGATGACGAGGAAGTCTCGCCGTACGATTTCCTGCCGCCGCTCGGGCCGTCTGATATGGCCAGCAAGATTGATCGCTGGGTCATTCTTCAGACCATCAAACAGTTGTCCAACCACCGGTCACGTGGGCACGAAACCCGCCTGTTCCTTAACGTGACGGCGGAAACCATTCAGGACAAAACCTTCACGCCCTGGCTGAGCGTGGCCTTGAAAGCCGCTCGCCTGCCGGGTGATTCGCTGATTTTCCAGATCCGCGAGGTGGACGCCACCAACTTCATGAAGCAGGCACGGGAGTTTGCCAAAAACCTCCGGGAGCTTCGCTGCAAAGTGTCTATCTGCCAGTTTGGCTGCGCGCTCAACCCGTTCAACACGCTCAAGCATGTTGAACTGGACTACGTCAAAATCGACGGCTCGTTTACCGAAGAGATCCAGAAGAGCGAGGAGGCCCGAACCAACGTCAAAGAGATGGTCGAGACCCTGCGCAACGCCGGCAAGCTGACCATCATCCCGCTCGTTGAGAATGCCACCGTACTGGCGACCCTGTGGCAAGCCGGTGTCAACTATATCCAGGGTTACTATCTACAGGCACCGGTCCCGGAAATGAACTACGACTTCGGTGACCAGTGACCCTCGCTCTCCCGGAAGCCAATCAGGTACAGGATAGCGTCCAGACCCAGGGTTGATATGGAATGACGCGCCGACTCCTTGACCAGGGGCTTGGCGCGGAAGGCAACCCCAAGGCCTGCCTGGCTGAGCATGGGCAGGTCGTTGGCCCCGTCGCCGACCGCAATCACCTGTTCACGGGACACCCCTTCGCGCTCCGCAATTTCCAGAAGCAGACGGGCTTTACGCTGACCATCCACAATGGGGCCGGACACACGCCCGGTCACTTTGCCCGCCTCGATCTCCAGCTCATTGGCGTAAACGTAGTCAATGCCGAGTTGTTGCTGTAAATGACGGGCAAAATAACTGAATCCTCCCGACAGAATCGCGGTCCGATAGCCCAACGCTTTCAGACTACCGATCAGGCGCTCGGCCCCCTCAGTCAACTTCAGGCGCGCAGCGATGGCTGCCAGCACCGATTCATCCAGCCCCCGGAGCAAGGCCAGTCGCTCGGCAAAGCTCTGACTGAAGTCCAGCTCGCCCTGCATCGCCCGCTCGGTAATAGCAGCCACCTGGGGGCCGACGCCGGCCTCGTAGGCCAGCTCGTCGATGACCTCGGCCTCGATCAGGGTAGAGTCCATATCGAACACCACCAGGCGCCGGTTACGGCGGAAGATGGAATCCTCCTGGAAAGCAATGTCGACATTCATCTCGCCGGCGATGTGCAGGAAATCCGAACGCAATTCCTCCGGGTCCTTCGGGGTACCCCTGACCGAAAATTCAACGCACGCAATCCGGTTGTCCGAGGGTTTGAGCGACGGACGCGCCGACAGCCGGGTGATGTTATCGATATTCAGGCCGTGACGGGCAGTGATGGCCGACACCCGGGCAATCTGTTCTGCCCTGATATCCCGTGCCATAAGCGTGACGATGTAGCAGGCCCGATTGCGCCCTGCCGCCCACTGCAGGTATTCGGCCTCGGTAATCGGCGCGAAATGAACCTGCAGATTGAGCGCATGGAGCCGGAACAGCAATTCCCGGATCACCGGAGATGCCTGGGATTCATCGGGAATTTCCACCAGGATGCCCCAGGTCAGGTGGTCGTGAATGACGGCCTGGCCGATATCGAGAATCCGGACGTCATAGCGCCCCATGATGCCGGTAATTTCGGAGGTCAGCCCCGGCTTGTCGCGTCCGGAGACGTTAATCAGGACCAGTTCACTCACTGTCGCCAGACTCCTCGTCAGTGCCGGCGGCTGCCGGCGTCGCCCGGATAACCTCAACGCCGTCCACGCGCTGCAGGCCTCTGGGCAATTTGTGACCACGCCGGCCGCGTTCGCCAAGGTAGTGTTCCAGGTCGCTGAACTGCAGACTCATCCGGCGCTTGCCCGCCTGAATCTGAAGCTGGTCCTGGGGACTGAACACCGCGACCGCCACCACATACTCTTCCCGGTTCTGGACGCGGGCCGACGGTATGCTGATAATCTTGTTGCCTTTGCCCTTGGCAAGCTCTGGCAGTTCACTGAGAGGGAACACCAGCATGCGCCCTTCATTGGAAATGGCTGTCAGGTACAGCTGATCCGGTGGCCCTGGCGGAAGCATCACCGGCGTCATGATCGACGCCCCTTTAGGCACGTTGACCACGGCCTTGCCGTTACGATTCTTGCTGATCATTTCTTCCAGTGACGTCACGAACCCGTAGCCACCATCGGTGACCAGCAACACCTTGCGTGCCGGATCGCCCATCAGCAGACCCGCAAAACTCGCCCCCGACGGCGGGTTGATGCGCCCGGTCAGCGGCTCACCCTGCCCTCTCGCCGACGGTAGCGTGTGGGACAGCAGAGCGTAGGCCCGGCCGGTCGAGTCCAGGAATATGGCCTGCTGATTGTTGCGGCCGCGCACGGCCAGGGCAAACCGGTCGCCCGCCTTGTAACTCAGGCCCTCC
>JAWVWU010000079.1:0-8007 GCA_033723595.1 Marinobacter sp.
AACCTGTTTGGTCAGACCCTGTTTATCCGCCCCGAGACATTCAACCCGTCCGACAAAAAAGAGTGGCAGATTCTCAACGTCGCCACTTTCGAATGCGTCCCCGAGCGCGACGGTACCAACAGTGACGGCTGCGTTATTATCAACTTTGCCAAGCGCAAGGTTCTGCTGGCTGGCATGCAGTATGCCGGCGAGATGAAAAAGGCAATGTTCTCGGTACAGAACTTCCTGTTACCGGAAAAGGACGTGCTGCCGATGCACTGCTCCGCCAACGTTGGCGATGACGGCGAAACCTGCCTGTTCTTTGGCCTGTCCGGCACCGGCAAGACCACCCTGTCGGCCGATCCTGCACGTCACCTTATTGGTGATGATGAGCACGGCTGGGGCCCGGGCACCGTATTCAATATCGAAGGCGGCTGCTATGCAAAGTGCATTGATCTCAGCCGTAAAAACGAGCCGATCATCTGGGATGCGATCCGCTTTGGCGCCATCGTCGAGAATGTGGTCATTGACCCCGAGACCCGGGAGCCGGACTACACCGACGTCTCACTGACCGAGAATTCTCGCTGCGCCTACCCGCTGGAACACGTTGAAAAACGTGTTATCGAAAATCGCGCCGGTGAACCGTCCCACGTTGTGTTCCTGACGTGCGACATGACCGGCGTTCTGCCGCCGGTGTCAGTCCTTTCAAAAGAGGCCGCCGCCTATCACTTCCTGAGTGGCTACACAGCGCTGGTCGGCTCGACCGAGATGGGCTCTGAGCCTGGCCTCAAGGCGACCTTCTCGACCTGTTTCGGAGCACCCTTCTTCCCTCGCCCGGCCGGCGTTTACGCCGAGCTGCTGATGAAGCGAATGGAGGATTTCGGCAGTAAGGTGTTTCTGGTCAACACCGGTTGGACCGGCGGCCCCTTCGGTATTGGCGAGCGCTTCAGCATCCCGACCACGCGGGCAGTGATTGGCGCCATTCAGAACGGAGATCTGGACGATGTGGAGACAGAACACCTGCCGACGCTGAATCTGGAGGTGCCCGTCCAGGTGCCGGGCGTGGACAGCAAGCTGCTGAATCCCCGCAACACCTGGAAAAACGTTGAGGACTACGATGCCAAGGCCGCCGAACTGATCGGTCAGTTTGTCGAGAACTTCAAGAAGTTCGATGTATCCGAAGCCATCGTGAACGCAGGTCCAAAAGGCTGATTCGCCGAGCGGCCCACCGGAAAAAGGCGCCTTTTCAGGCGCCTTTTTTGTGGCCCAGCAGCCGCAACAGGGCGCGTAACTAGTTGGCGTAGAAAAGCAGCGGCACAAAGGCGACCAGCAGCAGGGCGATAGCCATGGTGATCAGCGGCATGATGATACGCTCATGGCGCTGGTAGAAAGTGCCCGAAGGCAACTCGGCCGCGGCAATTTCCGCTTCCCCAACCACCTGCCGACTCAGTAGATGATTCAGCGCTACCGGCGGACTCAGGTAACCCAGTTCGAACGCCACCAACGTGACCATCCAGAAATGCACCGGCGCGATCCCGCTGCTGTAGGCGATACCGGCAATGGTAGCCGACACCAGGATGACCGCCCCAAACGCATCCATGATCATGCCCAGCACCACCAGCACCATGACCATCAGAACCATGGCTGTCCAGGGGCTGCTGAACGCCTGTGGAAACAACCCCATCAGGTGTGATCGTTCGATGACGCCACCGATGCTTACCGACAGGCCCAGCAGCAGTAACAACGCGCCAATTTCGGACGTTGTGTCGTTGGTGGCGGAGCGCAGGCTGTGCTCGATACCCTGCGGCGCAGGGTCGCGCTGGCGTTTTGCCTGCCGACGGGAACGGACATGCTCATAGACCAGAATGCTGAGCATAATCACCGGTAGCAGCCTCGGAGCGGAAAACTCATCCATCCGGACGTCCAGCCCCCATCGATAGAACAGCACCACCCCCGTTACCAGCAAGGCGTAGGGCACCAACGCCCACAGCGCACGAGTCATCGCCGGTATGGCTACGCGGGCCGGTGCGAATTCGAACCGGTTCTGCCGGTTGACCGACAGCGCGATCGTCAGGAACAACGCCGCCGTCAACAGGAACACCCAGATGCCCCAGTCAAACAGCTCGTCCGTGGTGACCTCCCGGTTCAGATACGCGATCACCACAACCAGCAGGCAGGGACGCAAGACCACCCCTAGCGAACCGGACATGGCCGTCGCCGCCAGCGCCAGCTGTCGCCGCGCTCCGGCCGCCCGCAACTCACTGTAAATCACCGCTCCGGCCGCAATCACGAAAATCCCGGACGCTCCGGTATAGGCCGTTGGCACGGCTGCTACCAGGACAGCGACCACCGCCAGCAACTCCGGTGGCAGGTGCCACGGCCGAAACACATCGAAGACAAGGGTCGCCAGCCGGGTCTGTTTCAGCATCATGCCAACCCACACATAGAGCGCAACGTTGAGGAACATGTCGGCCAACTCCATCATCTTGCTCAGATAGATGCCGATGCCAGAGCCGTGGCCGATAAAGGCAAAATAGGATCCTGAGATCAGGCACATACCGGTGTAGAGCGGCACGGACAGGAGGGCCTTGTTCAGGTTACCCCCGGCAGGCAGATCCGCTGGCACCCGGACCAGGCGATAAAGACTCGCCACCACGAGTCCAGAAAACCCGAGAATCCACAGGTTATGAAGCAGTAGCTGCGCCGGGTCGACCGCGCTGCCACCGTCGACAGTGAGCCGCCGAAACAGAATGCTGGAACCCAACAGCATCACGTTGGCGATGGTTTGCAGGGTGTGGGAAACCTGATAGTCAAGCCGCGTTTCCATCGCTCGCATGGCGATATGGTGGCGGGTCAGGGTGGCCGTTGCCGCACAGAGCATGACCAGAGCAATCAGAATGAACCGCTGGGCCGCCAGACCCAGTGCCACAAAATCCGCAAGCGCCAATTCAATACTTCGGTAGATCCGGACGGCGGGTGTGAGCCTTTGACTGACCTGCTCAAACGCCTCATAGCGCGCGCGACACTCGGCGACCGAGCGCTCAATGGACTGGCGAACCTGGGCGGGATCCTTGCTTTGTTCTCCCAGCAGATCGGCCATGGCATCGCTCAAGTCACTGCCTGCTGCCAGCTCACGGGCCACTGCCGCCTCCACGTCGCGATCCGGGTTGCAGGTCGGCTGTACCGGATCCACCCGCAGCTGATAGTAGCCGCGCCAGATCTGCTCGCCGAGCTTGAGCATCTGACCATGAATGTCGCTGCTGGTGGAAAACATCACCACGAGCAGCAGCAACAGACATACCGGGAAGGATGACAGCCATTCCCGCGGGGATCGTCTGAGCAGTGACGGGGACATGAGCAGGGTCTGGGACATGAGTTCTGCCTTGCAGGTACGGCCTTGGCCGGTCAGAGAATACCGTCGAGACTCATGGTCTCGGTGGCTTCGGGTTGATCGTCCCAGAAGGTGCCGAGTTGACCGGATGGCGTCCGGTAACCCACGTGTTCGACCCACATGCGATCCGAGATGGCCTGAATAATCTGGGTTGCCATCGCGTCCACAAGGCGCCACTGCTCCGGCGCAGGCTTCTCCTCGATCGCCTTGGCATGTCGCCGGATGACCGCCCGCAGCGCCGCGTCATCACCTTTATTCACCGCCGCAATGGCGTGAAAGACATGCGCCAGCCGCACACCGGCCTCTTCACCCTGTCGGTCCGACTGCTGCAGGCGCTCGAAGGCCTGCTCACCCTGGGGCATGGTGCCGGGCAACATCGCCCAGACGGTGGCTCGCAGCGCCATGGGTGCGCCCCACCACGTGCGGTTGTCCAGGCATCCGGTCGCCTTCGCCACAACCGACCCGATATTCTTGGGAACGCCGATGGATTCTGTTGACTGTATTTCTGCGTTCAGCGCCTGCAGGCCATTGAGCAGACCGGCCATGTAAATGAACCCGTCAATGTCCTTGTCGAATTCCGGACAGTCCACCATTCCGGGATCGCCGTAATAGGCCTTGAAGTGTTTCCAGCCGTTGAAATAACGCTGCGCGGCCAGTGCATAGTGGCGCTTCTGGCGGATTGACGCGTCCTGAGCTTCTTCCGCCTGAAGCCCCTGCAGCGCCGCGAGCCCCTGCAGCTCATCTTCCCGCGCCGCTTCCTCTGCGCAGCCCCCGGCTGTGAGGTACAGCATGACAGCCAGTTGATCCGGCTCGCTGGTCACCCGTCCGAACGACAGCAACAACGGTGCTGTTGCCTGGCTCATGGCGCAGCTCATGGCAAGATCGTCTGTTTTGAGCAGATACGGAACGGTGTGGGCCTTGGAGAAGCCTTGCATGACATCGCCGGTGGTTTTGTAAATCAGACTGCAACCTGGCAGGGTCGTCAACAGCACCAGCAGCAATACAACACACCCGTTACAACCCGCGGGTCCGGCCCGGCGAAAGGCGTCGTTACTACCCGTTATCATTCCGTTCACCTTGAGATTATGGTTATCCACCCGGGGCTGACATCGGCGCAGTGGCCGCCGGGTTTGTGTAACAGCCTGTAACAAGACCAATATTATGTATGAGAGTTGAACAGGTTTGTGAGACCCGGGCCTCAAAGCAGACAGCCGGTGGCGGCCCGGATCGTCCGAATTGTTTGACAGCCATCACGCCGGCGCTATAACAGTAGGGGTGTCAACCGGCGACCCATTACGGGTGGTCGCGGACCGTTGATTAACGCTTCAGCAGAACAGGACACCGATACGTCATGCTTAAACCAGATATCGCCCGAGTGATCGCGGAACAGACCGGCCTCAGCCTTGATCGCGCCACCGAAGTCATTACCGCGGCGACTGACCAGATTTCCGCAGCCGCCGCGCGAGGCGAGGACGTCACCCTGCTCGGCTTTGGCTCGTTCCATGTCCGTACCCGAGCGGCTCGCGAAGGCAGGCACCCGCAAACCGGTGCGCCCCTTCACATCAAAGCCAGCCGGACGGTGGCGTTCCGACCCGGCAAAGCGCTGCGTGAGGCGGTTCAGTAGGTCCGGCCACCGGAATCGGCCTCAAGACGAACATTCCGCCCGCGCGCCATCAACCCGGCAACGAATGGCTTTCATCAGCTTGATGGCGCGAGGATCGTAGATACCGTCCTTGACCAGGGACAGCCGCACATCCCGCAGCATCCGGTCGTACTTATGGATGTCAGCGGCCGCCGGATGCATCCAGACATCCTTGGGAATCTCCGCTTCCGCCTCGGCAATGATGTCGTAGGCCTGGTTGATGCGTTTGATGGATTCATCCCGCACCATCTGGCCCGCCTTGTCCGGGAAACGGCTGCGGTGCAGTATCACCTGAAAATTCATGTAGGCGAGCGCGTATTTGAAGACGCCACCGTTCGGCTCAACGCCCTTGTAGAGCTCCAGTGGTGAGTAGGCAACAGCGGGCGCGTAGGCGAGATCGACACTGCCATTGTTGAACTTGCCGGCAAAGTTGGCGGAATTGGACCCGACCACCGATGCCCCGACGTGCCTTACCATACGCACTGAGGCCGTATCGTAGTCCAGCGTGGCCATTTTTTTGCCCTGCAATTCGGCCACGGTGTCGATCGACCGGTCACGGGTGAACAGATAAACCGCACCACCCGGGAACACCCCGGCCACCTCATAGTCGCCGTTGATCAGGAAGGGCCGGGCCTTGGGCTGACTCAGGGTGTTGAAGAGCAGGCGCATCTCTTTCTCACCGGGGATGGCACCCATCGCCTCAAGGCTGCCGGTGAATTTGTTGAATTCGCGCGCCCGGGTACCGGTCAGCAGGACCGCGTCACACTGGCCGGCCTTGAAGTCCTCGGCGGCAACCTTTTCATCGGTGTAGGCGCGCAGATCCAGCTTGATCCCTTCCTTCAGTGCCACCGGGCGAAAGGTCTTGGTAATGGCAAACAGCGGCCCGTTGGCGCCAACGGGGTCGAAAACGCAGAAGCTGCGTTCCAGGGGTTGCTCGGCGGCTTCGCATACGGTTGCAAGGGTCAGCAGCATCAGGGCACCAGCCAGTGCACGGATAACGTTCTGTGATTTCACGGGAAAGCTCCAGTTCTTGTAATCCGGTGCGGTGCTCCGGCCTCGCTGCCGTCAACCTGCCAGTCTGTCAACAGGCGCGGCGCTGGCCGGAGAAACACCGGTGTTCCATCAGGGTGTCAGGGCCGAGCATACGTCGGTGAACAGAAGGATACGTTGGCAGGGGTGCCAGACTTCAAGGCCGATCGCGCAAAAAGCGGGGATTTGTGATGCAGTTGTCAGGCCGCCCGCCACCCAGTGCTCAAGACCTGGTGACGGTCAGCCAGGGGAGCTACCCGGCTGGCCAGGCCAGGCGGCCGCCACTGAGGGTGAAGCGAACCACACCGGGCAGCGGGGTGCCGGTCACTGGCGCGTGTTTGCCCATGGACACCAGGGTGTTGACCCCGGCCACCCAGGTTGCCTGCGGGTCGAAGATGCAGATATCCGCTTCAGCCCCGACATCCAACCCCGGCGCCGGTCGGTCCAGCACCGCTGCGGGTCCTTGCGTCAGTGCACCGACCAGCTGCGTCAGCGTCAGTTCGTCGCGCTCAACCAGCGTCAGTCCGAGCGACAGCACACTCTCCACCGCCGACAGACCGGGACCGGTTTCACCCAGTGGCGCCCGTTTGGCGGCCGGATCCTGGGGCTGATGCTGGCTGACAATGCTGCCGATCACGCCGTCTCGCACACCGGCCAGCAGACGCAGGCGGTCTGCCTCTGTGCGCAGGGGCGGTAACACGTGGAACCGGCTGTCGAAGCCCGACAGCGCAGTCTCGGTCAGCACCAGATGGTGCATGGCGACGTCCGCCGTGACCGCAACACCCCGTTGCTGAGCCGCGGCGACCATGTCGACACTCCGCGCGGTGGATAGCTGACTCAGGTGCAGGCGCACACCGGCCTCTTCCGCCAGCAGCAGCATTTCCATAACCGCCGCGGTCTCGGCCACCTCGGGAATGCCAAGCAACCCGAGGCGCGCAGCCACCAGTCCGTCGTGGGCAAAACCATCGGCCGAAAGTGCCTGATTGCGAGGCTGCAGCATCAGCGTAAAGCCAAAGGTCTGGGCGTAAGCCATGCAGCGACGCAAAACCCGCGCGTTGCTGAAGACCCCACTGCCGTTGCTGAAGGCGACGCATCCGGCCGACGACAGACCCGCCATATCACTGAGCAATTCGCCTTCAAGCCCCCGCGTGGCTGCGCCGATCGGTAACACGCGGATAGCCCCACGCGCACTGGCGGTATCACGGATCAGATGGGTAACTGCCGTGGAATCATTAACCGGCGAGGATTCCGGCGACGCACACACCGTCGCAAACCCGCCCCTGGCCGCCGCCAGGGTTTCCGAGGCGATGTTGCCTTTCTGGCTGTTGCCCGGTTCCCGCAGGTAGCAACACAGGTCGATAAAGGCAGGCGTGACCCAGCAGTCGCTGGCGTCGAGCTGCTGCGCAGCTTCGCGACGGTCCGCGTCCGCGCCAACGGCAGTGATGCGTCCGTTTTCGATCAATATCGAATCCGGCCCGGTTGCGGTGCCCTGTGCCGTCAGCTGCCGGCCATTGACAATCCGGACACTGGTTTGCCGGTCTTCGCTCACGCCTGCTCTCCTTCCGTCTGGGTCCGGGTGCGCTCGGCAACCTGGCCACTCATCGCCATGGACATGACGGCCATCCGAACCGCAATGCCGTTCGTCACCTGATTGAGAATGACCGACTGCGGCCCGTCTGCCACCGCCGATTCAATTTCCACCCCGCGGTTGATCGGCCCCGGGTGCATCACGATGCAGTCAGGCCGCGCCAGGGCAAGCTTCTCGGTGTTGAGCCCATAGAGCCGGTAAAATTCGCGCTCACTGGGCAACAGCGCACCTTCCATGCGCTCCCGCTGTAAACGCAGCATGATCACCACATCCAGATCCCGGAGCCCGGTGCGCATGTCGTACTCAACCTTGCAGCCGAGACTCTCGATGTCCCGGGGCAGCAGCGTGCCGGGGGCAATCACCCGCACCTCCGCCACA
>JAWVWU010000080.1:0-7880 GCA_033723595.1 Marinobacter sp.
CTGCTCAATCCGGATTCCCTGCAACACGTTGCCCATGCCCGGGAGGGCACATCCCGCTGAACTGTGCCGTCGGGATCAACTGGTCAACCGGTCTTCGCGGGGCCGCCGGGCGTTAATCCCCAGAATCTCGAGCTCATCCTGCAGGCTTGTGCGCCACGGTAACTGTTTGACGCCGAAGGTGTTACGCAGTTTGGTGCAGTTGAGCGTGGCGTTTTCAGGTTCCAGGGCTGCCCAAGACGGTACGGCATCGACGACACGCACATCGCCGGGCATGGCATCCAGCTCGACGATAGCAAGCCCCAGGTCGTAGTGAGTGATTTCCTCGGCGCCGGCATACTGGTAGGTTCCCCAGACGTCAGCCCCGCAATCGAGCTGTTGCAGCATGGCGACCATCACCCGGGCCAGGTCCCGGAACGCGACCGGCTGACCGCGGTGGCGACTGGATAGGGACAACAGGTCGTGGCTGGTCGCGCTGTGCTGGACTTTGCGGATGAAGCGACCGAGGCTCCACCCCGTCCTGAGAATGATATGACGCGGCAGCAGCGTCCGCAGGGCCTGCTCGCACTCCCACTGCCAGGTGCCAAGCTGACTGAACGGCTGCCCCGGGTTGGACGTTATGTAGGCGTTCTGCTTGCGACCATCAAACACATACCCGGTCGACAGCTGCATCAGCGCCATACCCTTTTCCCGGGCGTGTTCGGCCAATGCCATGGGGATAGTGAACGCTGCCTGGCGCGTTGCTTCCGGGTCGTCTTCCGCCGTTTCGGGATCGGTCAGCCACAGGGCATTGACGATCAGGTCAACGTCGTCCGCTATCCAGTCGTCCAGCGCAGCCTGGTCCACTTTGTCAGGTTCACTGACCAGCAGAGGGCTGATGTGCAAAGCGGTCTGCTTCAGCCTTTCCAGCAAAATGTGCCCCAGCGGGCCGTAATCGTGTACAACAAGAACATTCACAGGACGTTATTCACTCCAAGATGTCGAACGTCGGGTCAGCAGACAGATCGATACCCGGCACCACACCCGGATGACCGACAGCTGTGCAATAACCGACAGTTCATGCAATTACCGATAGTTGTATCACTATTCTGACAGTGGCGCATTTACATTCGAGCCAATGGCGGGAGCCCGGATCCGGCTAAAATTGGGCGTCATCACTCATGTGCTAGCAACCACAAAAACAGGGATTTCCATGCTCAAACAACAAAGCCACATCGTCGCCCCGATTGACGAAGCCCTCAAGACCCGGGCGCTCTATACGGTCGCAGAGCTCCGGGAACGCGGGAAGGCCGACAAGGAAGCCATCGACAAGCTTTATGAGCTGATTGTAGAACTGACCGAGTCCGGCCTTGATTTTTTCTTTCTTGAACCACTGCGCCGCCTGAAGGCCGGAACCATGATGATGAGCATGGCCCGGATGGGCATTGGCAGCATGCTCAAGGGCAGCAAAATGGTCATCCATAAAGTACTTAAAAAGCTGGACGACCGCAGTCTGGCCAATATTCTCGATTTTATAGAGGAAATCATCTGCGAGCCGGATCCGGCCTGACGCTTCGAGCCGCCGATTACCGATGGCGCTTACCGATGGCGCTTACCGATAGTGCCGGGGTACCCGGGCAGTCACACCGGTCAGTAATTCATAGCCAATCGTGCCCGCACAGGCGGCAACCTCATCAACGCTGATCTGGCCGCCCCAGAGCTCAACCCGGTCACCGACGACCGCACCGGGCGCCTGATTGAGGTCGACCGCCAGCATGTCCATGGACACCCGGCCAATCAGGCGGATCCGTTGCCCGTTTACCGCCGCTGGCGTGTCCGTCCCCGCATGACGCGGATAGCCATCGCCGTAGCCGATGGCCACGATGCCCATTCGGGTGGGCTGTTCTGCCCGCCAACTGGCACCGTAGCCCACGGCCATGCCCGGGTCCAGGTCGCGCACGGAAATCAGCTCCGACTCCAAACTCATCACCGGCTTCAGTCCGAGGTCCCGTGCCGGACGGCTCGGAATGGGCGTCGCGCCGTAGAGCATGATGCCCGGCCGGGTCCAGTCAAACAGCGGCGTTTCTGGCCGGAAATGGGCCGCCGAGTTGCCCGCGCTCAACAGCAGTTGCGGATAGTCACCGGCGGCCGCAGTCAAAGCCTCGTTCTGCTCGTCCGTACCTGGGCTCGACAGGTCGTCGGCGCAGGCGTAGTGGGTCATCAAACCTTTGACGCGCACCCGGGGCATGCCCTGCAAACGGGCCATCAAGGTCGGCAGGGACGCCGGCGGAAAACCCAGCCGGTTCATCCCGGTGTTGAGTTTAAGCCAGATCACCGGCGCCACACCCGCCTCTTCAAGCCACTGGAGCTGTTCCGGGCTATGGAGTACAGGCTCGAAAGCCTGCTGCTCGCAGACGCGCAGATCCTCCCGTGCGTGGACGCCCTCTAACAGCACCACCGGATGACTCAGCCCCGCGGCCCGAATGGCCTCGGCTTCCTCGAGACAGGCTACAGCGTAACAGGGCGCATCATTCGCCAGCGCCCGGGCGACTGCGCCAATGCCGTGCCCATAGCCGTCGGCTTTGACAACGGCCATTGATCGGGCCGGGCCGGCGAGCTCGCAAGCGCGTCGGTAGTTGTGGCGCAGTGCCTCAAGATCAATGCGGGCAAGGGTCGGTCGCGGCATCAGTACTCACCGCCATAATCGCCGTGGGCGAGATCCTCGAATTTGGTGTACTTGCCCATAAAAGCCAGCCGGACGGTGCCAATCGGCCCGTTACGCTGCTTGCCAATAATGATTTCGGCGATGCCCTTGTCCTGGGTGTCCTCGTTGTAGACCTCGTCCCGGTACACGAACATGATGACGTCGGCGTCCTGCTCGATCGCCCCCGATTCCCGCAAGTCCGAGTTGACCGGCCGCTTGTTCGGCCGTTGCTCCAGGCTCCGGTTGAGCTGGGACAACGCCACGACCGGACAACTGAGTTCTTTCGCCAGTCCTTTCAGCGAGCGGGAAATCTCGGAGATTTCGGCCGTTCGTCCCTCGGTACTCCCCGGCACACGCATCAACTGCAGATAGTCGGCCATGATCAGACCCAGCTTGCCATCATTCTCCCGGGCCACACGGCGCGCGCGGGACCGCATTTCTGTCGGGCTCAGACCGGGGGTGTCGTCAATGTACAGGGGCTTGTCCTTGAGCAGGCTGACCGCCGATGTCAGTCTCGGCCAGTCGTCTTCTTCCAGTCGCCCGCTTCGCATCCGTGTCTGGTCGATGCGGCCGAGAGACGACAACATCCGCATGACAATGGCATCGGCAGGCATCTCCATACTGAACACCAGAATCGGCGCACCGGAGCTGAGCAGGGCATTCTCCACTATGTTCATGGCAAACGTGGTCTTACCCATGGATGGCCGTCCAGCGACGATAATCAGATCAGCGGGCTGCATCCCCGAGGTCCAGTCGTCCAGGTCCTTGAAACCGGTCGTAAGGCCGGTAATCCGGTCGCCGGACTCGAACAACTCCTCAATACGGCTCAGCGCCTTGGTGAGAATGGGGTTGATGCTTTGCGGTCCCGAACCGGCCTTGGTGCGCGTCTCGGCAATGCGGAACACATTGCGCTCGGCCTCATCCAGCAGCTCATCGCTGGTGCGTCCCTGGGGGTTGAAAGCCGAATCGGCGATACCACCGGAGACTTCCACCAACTGGCGCATGATGGAGCGTTCCCGCACGATCTGCGCGTACGCTGTTATGTTGGTGGCGCCGGGTGTTTTTTCAGCCAGTTCAGCGAGATACGACAGCCCCCCGGCGTCGTCAATATCTCCGGCCCGTTCCAGAAATTCGGCCAGCGTAACCACGTCAAGCGGTTCGCTATCGCCAGCGAGTCGTTCCGCCGCTCCGAAAATCAGACGGTGCCCCTGGCGATAGAAATCAGCTGCCGTAATGATTTCGGACACCTCGTCAAAGCGACGATTATCCAGCATCAATCCGCCCAGCACGGCCTGTTCCGCCTCGATCGAATGCGGTGGAACCTTGATTCGGCTGGTTTCCTGATCAGCAGGGGCGGGTGTGAGCTTGAGATCGGCCATGGCTACATCTTACCGGTTTGAATCGAAACGGCGGCAACGCCGGAAGGCCCTGGAGCCAAGCCTGGCGATGCCCATAAAGGCCACCACTGGTGGAACAATCTGCCCGGACAGCCCGCCGGCGTTTGCAACACAATTCGTCTCCGCTCGGGGCGCAAGACGCCGGCCGGGAGACAGTCTGGACAAAACGCCGCAAAACGGAACGGCCGGTCTGGAACGGGGCAGTCACGATGTTGTTAGCATATCAGAAACAAACAGGCCCGGAAGTCGCCTGAGCGATCCGGGCCTGTGAAAATCGTTTCGACACACCCCAACAGGCTGTGGTCAAAACAATCTGATCACCGCAAGCCGTTGTTCCGACGTGCGAACTGATCAGTCAGCAACGACCGTCAGCTTGATCTCGACGGATACGTCTGAATGCAGCTGAAGTTCAATGTCGTATTCGCCAACGGCACGCAGGGGGCCTTCCGGCAGACGAACTTCGCTTTTCTCAACTTCGGTACCGCTGGTGCTGACCGCGTCAGCGATATCACGCACACCAATCGAACCGAACAGCTTGCCTTCATCACCCGCTTTGGAGCTGATGGTGAATGACGCACCGTTCAGCGCTTCGGCACGCGCCTGGGCAGACGTCAGCTTGTCGGCAGCGGCTTTTTCAAGCTCCGCGCGACGGGCTTCGAACGCCTTCAGGTTGTCGGCGGTTGCCGGCACGGCTTTGCCGTAAGGCACCAGAAAATTACGACCGTAACCGGCCTTCACTTTCACTTTGTCGCCCAGGGATCCCAGGTTTGCAACTTTTTCGAGCAGAATAACTTCCATCTCGTTAACCTCTTCGTGCTTTATTCAGCCGGTTCGGCAGGCGCCAAGCGCCCCCGGATGTCCAGCCAGCTATCAACAATCGCCAGAACAAGTAACAGTAACATCAGACTCGGACCCAGCAGGAGCAACGCGATGTAGAACATCACCAGCCACTGCGTGCCCAATTTGCGCAGGCCAATCACGCCGTGTACCAGCGCAATGCCGGCAATCAGCAGAGGCAAGCCTCCGGCCCAGATAATCAGCACCGGGTTCAGTCCGATGCTCGGCCCGGCAACCATGGCAACGGCACACAGTGTCGCCACCGGCCAGGACAGACGCAGTGCGTGAAACTCTTTCCGGAAGCCGCCGGGATTATACAACCCCGCCTGCCAACTTCTGGCCAACATGGTCAGTCCGACGCCGGTCAGCAAGAAAATTCCCGCCATACTGGCATTCATGGCCTGACGAATGGCCGGTTCCAGCTGATCACCCAACGCCCGGGCGACCTCTGCGTTGTACTGCTGGTAGAACGACACGCCGGTTTGCACCAGCTGGTCGAGCAATGCCGGGTAGAGCATCGGCAACAACGCGCCGATGATCACCGCCAGCGTGCTGCCGGCTACCAGCGCCTGTTGCCAGGAGCGGGTACTCCGGACCAGCGAAGCCATCAACACGACCTCCAGCAGTACCGCCAGTGCGGACGGATCCTGTCCGACCCAGCTCCAGCCCAGCGCAGGCAACAAGGCCCAGAGGCCCACGTTAATCCCTTGCCGTATGCCCAGCCTGAGAATGACCAGGCCAACCACCGCAGCGCTTATCCAGAACAGCAGCGGCACCAGCATGGTGATCGCTGCAACAGCACTTGCCTGCAGGGGACCGCGCATTACAAACTGCGTTAACGCACGCATGGTCCCGAGTCCTATGGTTACTTAATGTTCAATCGTTACTTAGTTGTCGTGGCTGTCCGAGTAAGGCAGCAGTGCCAGGAACCGAGCGCGCTTGATGGCGCTGGACAGCTGACGCTGATAACGTGCTTTGGTACCGGTGATACGGCTGGGCACGATCTTGCCTGTTTCAGTGATATAACCTTTCAGGGTGTCCAGATCCTTGTAATCGATCTGCTTGACACCTTCCGCGGTAAAGCGGCAAAACTTGCGACGTCTGAAAAAACGAGCCATGAAAAACTCCTCAACTCCGGATAGGTTTTACTCTTCTTCGTCCTGGGTCGCTGTCTGACGACGCTCGTCAGATTCAGCCGAACGACGCGGGCGATCTTCTCCACCAGAACGACGATCTTCCCGTGATTCAGACGCTTTCATGGGTGACATCTCGGTGACCGCTTCGTCGCAACGGGTGACCAGGTCACGGATAATCGCGTCATTGAAACGGAAGTTGTGAGTCAGCTCGTCCATCGCCGCCTGTGAACACTCGATGTTCATCAGGACGTAATGAGCCTTGTGAATCTTGTTGATCGGATAAGCCAGATGACGACGGCCCCAATCTTCCAGGCGATGTACCTTGCCGCCATCTTCATTGATCGCGTTGGTATAACGCTCGATCATCGCGGGCACCTGCTCGCTCTGATCCGGGTGTACCATAAATATGACTTCGTAGTGACGCATGAGTTCTCCCTACGGTTTAAGCAGCTTCCTGCGGGTTTGATTTACCCATGAGAAGCAAGGAGGTGCAGACCTGGGTCTGCGCTGTTTACTGCCTTCAGATGACCCGGTTCCGCCATTGACGTCGCACTCGACAGACAATACGAGACCGCCCCCGAAAAAAGGGGATACGCATTCTAAGCGGGAGTGGTCTGCTATGCAAGCCTTTGCCGCAGGGCTTCGTACAGGCAAACGCCGGTCGCGACCGACACGTTCAGACTGTCGACCTCACCCTGCATCGGAATCCTGATCAACTGATCGCAGTGCTCGCGGGTCAGTCGTCGCATGCCTTTGCCCTCGGCCCCCATCACCAGCGCCATGGGCCCGGTAAAATCGGCCTGATACAGGTTGGCCTCGGCTTCGCCGGCGGTGCCAATCAGCCAGACCCCGGTCTCTTTCAATGTGCGCAGGAATCGAGCCAGATTGGTGACCCGCACCAGCGGGACGGTTTCCGCCGCGCCGCAGGCAACCTTGCGAGCTGTCGGTGTGAGCGCCGCCGACTTGTCTTTGGGGACGACCACGGCCTGGACACCAACGGCATCCGCCGTTCGCAGACAGGCGCCGAGGTTGTGGGGATCCGTGACGCCATCGAGAATCAGCAGGAAGGGTGGCGTGGCCGCATCGGCGAGCGATGCCAGCAGGTCGGCTTCATCCCATTCACGGGAGACCCCAACCTGGGCCACAACACCCTGGTGGACGCCGGATACCCGGGCGTCGAGCTCGCGCCGATGGACGACCTCCCAGGTCACACCCAGCTCATCGAGACCGCCGGTGATGTCCTGTACCCGCCGGTCCTGTCGGCCGGTCTGAATCCAGACCCGCTGCAGACGGCCGGGCTCTCGTTTCAAAACCGCTTCAACGGCGTGCCAGCCGAAAATGTACTCGTCGCTCAATGTTTACTGCCCCGCGCCGGAGGCTTTGGAAGAGCGCCCGGACCGACCGCGGCCGCCCGATTTCTTGCCAGCCGATCGACCACTGGACGAACTCTTGCCACCTGACTTGGCCGGTCCTTGCCCGGAAGCCGCCTTTGCCGCCTCCTCCGCCAGCCGGTCCTTTGCCGATTTGGGCTTGCCGCCAGCCGGCTTTGCCTTATCCCGGGCCGGTCGACGGCTCTGGGGGGCGCCTTTACCACCGGCTTTACCGGCGCTGCGGCCCGCGCCCGCGGACTTGCCCCGCTTTCCGCCATCGCGACCTTTAGCCGGCAGCGCATCCCGGTCAGCCTGGCGACGCTGCGGCTCGCTGATCAGCTCCAGATCAATCTTGCGGTCCTCCAGGCCAACCCGCACCACCTTGACACGAACTTCGTCACCCAGACGGAAGCTCACCGCGGTGCGTTCACCGATCAGGCGATGCTTGGCCGCATCGTGC
>JAWVWU010000081.1:0-7843 GCA_033723595.1 Marinobacter sp.
CAGTGCCGGGGTCACCATGGCAACCGCACTGCTGTCGATTGCCCGGCGCGAGGCGCCCCAGCCTAACCTTGCCATGACCGGTGAGCTGACCCTGACCGGGCAGGTGTTGCCGGTGGGCGGCATCCGCGAAAAAGTGATCGCCGCGCGCCGACAGAAAATCAGCACACTGGTCCTGCCGGACGCCAATCGAGGCGACTACGAGGAATTGCCGGACTATCTCAAGGACGGCCTGACCGTGCACTTTGCCAGACACTACAACGATGTGTTCCAGGTCTGCTTTGGCAGCAAACCCCGGGAGAACGCAAGCGTTCACTGATAAAACTGGTCCAACCAGCGGGCGTCTGTCTTGACGCTCGCCGGGCCGCTGTCTTTACTCCATTCGAACCATCTGTTCATTAAGTAACCGGTCGACGACATCGACGTTATCGACTTCCTACTCGTGGATAAAGAGAGCGGCAAAACAATGAATAAAAAAGCCTCACTGCTGTGCATGGCCATCAGTCTTGCGATGGCCCCTTTAGCCTATAGCCAGTCTGACAACCTGAAAAAACTTGGCAACTTTCAGACCACCGGAAAGGTTGAGTTTACTGTTATTGATCAGAACAGCGACAGCGCCGACGCCATACGCCAGACGCTGAAAAAAATCACCTTACCGAAAGGTTTTGAGATCAGCCTGTATGCGCTGGTGCCCGATGCGCGCCATATGGCGGTTGGCCCGCAGGGCGTGGTGACCTTCGTGGGAACCCGCAAAACCGAGGTCTGGGCGGTGACGGACCGCGATAAAGACCGCGTCGCAGACGATGTCAAAAACTTCGCCCCGTCGGTTGCCAAGGCCATCCCGAACGGTCCCTGTTTCTCGCCGGACGGCGTACTTTATATCGCCGAACAGAATCGCGTTCTGGCCTACCCGGCGGCCGAATTCTTCTACGAGGGTGGCGATGTCGTGGCCTCGGAAGTGGTTCCCCAGGGCAAGCTGATTCCCGAGCAGTATGTCAGTTACAACCACACCGCCCGGGTATGCGACATCGGCCCTGACGGCAAGCTCTACGTCACCCTGGGACAACCCTACAACGTCACGCCTCCCGAGCACATCGAGGAGTTCAGCAAGCTGGGCATCGGCGGCATTATCCGGATGAACCGGGACGGCACCGGACGTGAAGTATATGCCCGCGGCGTACGGAACTCGGTGGGGATGGATTTCAATCCGACCACTGGGGAACTCTGGTTCACCGACAATCAGGTGGACGGCATGGGAGACGACATCCCGCCCGGAGAAATCAACCGCCAGACAGCGATGGGTCAGCATTTTGGCCATCCCTGGTACGGCGGCGGTGATGTCCGCACAAATGAATACAAGGGCAAGGAAGTGCCCGTCGATGTGACCTTCCCGGTATCAGAGACCGTGGCCCACGCGGCAGATCTGGGCATGATGTTCTACACCGGCAAGATGTTTCCGAAAGCCTACCAGGGTGGCATTTTCTCCGCCCAGCATGGCTCCTGGAACCGCACCGTACCGGTTGGCGCCCGCGTGATGTTCACGCCGGTGGACGCGGACGGCAACATTGCCGGGGAAACCGTTCCCTTTGCGGAGGGCTGGCTGGACAAGAATGGCGAATACCTTGGCCGCCCGGTCGACGTCGCCCAGCTCAAGGATGGGTCGCTGCTGGTATCCGATGACCTGGCAGGGGCGATCTACCGCATCGCCTACACAGGTTCCGACTCCTGAGTCATTCCCTACCCATGTCACTGCCGGAGAGCCCTGCGCTCTCCGGCCATTCGGAGAACAATGATGTCGAAAACACCTAACCGGGCGGTATCAGTTGCGGTATGGCTGCTGTTGATCATCCCGGCAGTCGCATTTTCTGCGGACCCGGCGGCGGGTCGTAAACTGGCCGGACAATGCAAAACCTGCCACGGGCTGGACGGAATCGCGAAAATACCGATTGCGCCAAACCTCGCCGGGGAAAGTCAGATTTATATCCAGAATCAACTGAAAGCCTTCAGAAGCGGTAAACGGCAGCATGAAATGATGTCCGTGGTGGCCAGGGATCTGACCGACAAACAGATTGCCGACGTGGCCGCCTGGTACGAATCGATCAAGGTGACCGCGACGCTTCCGGAGTAACTCAGGATTTCGAATCCTCTTTCCAGCCATTTTCACGCAGCACTGACCCCACGTGCAGCACGGGTGAGGCATCAATGTCGTCCGCATCCATCATGTTGGCCACGCGCTGCAGGGACGCCACGATCATGGTCTGTTCCCACTCGTGCAGGTTCTGGAATTTGCGAATGAACTCTTCCTGTAACGGCTGGGGCGCACGGGCCAGGATGTCCGCGCCGTCGTCCGTCAGGTGGGCGTGGACCTTGCGCTTGTCCTGGGTGCTGCGTACCCGGTAAACCAGCTTGCGATGTTCCAGCCGGTCCAGAATGGTCGTGACCGTGGCCTGACTCAGGCTGACCTTGTCGGCGATGGTGCCGATGGTCACTTCCCCCAGATCGCGGATCGTCCGCATGATGAGCAACTGCGGGCCGGTCAGCCCGGCGTGCTTGCTCAGGCGCTTGGAATGAAGATCCGTCGCCCGTATGACACGCCGCAGTGCAACCAGCACCTGTTCATAATTATTCACATCGTTACTCCACCGCGACGTCGTGACGCGGTCAGATTTGTAGGCGTTGAGCTTGCTCGAGGACATCACTGTCTGACTCGACATTCGCACGGCCCTCCACGCGCTTTTACGCAGCCCGCTCAACTCAGGGAACCCTCGGCCCGGCCGGCTGCGAATGCGCACCACACTTGTTTATACCACTAACTATTAGAGGTCTTTGCTCTGCGAATTGCAAGACCAACAGAACAAGGCCCATGCAGACCGCAACGCTCGCCGCAGTTTTTGAGCACACCGTGCAAAAACTGCCGGTCGAACGACCCTTATTTGACGTCACCTTGTGCTAACCTTCCTCCCTTCACATTCTTTCTGCTTCATCGATTGCCCAGAGACCCGCTATGACCGCTGACACCCTGACCTCGCTCAACTGGCTTCGTCGCCTTGTCCTGCTCGCCTGCCTGCTGGCCTCGAGTAGTGTTCTGGCTCAAACCGCCAACCCGACGCCACCGACCAAAGCCACCGAGGCGGACGTGCGGGCCAGGGTCGAAAAACTGGACAAGCCGATGTACAACCCGTTCATCGAGCGCTACCTGCTCGACCAGGTCAAGGAATTGCGGACTGACCTGCTCAATACCCGCGCCGAACTCATCGAGAAGGTAGTGGACAAGGAGCTGACGGTTGCCGACAAAACCATGTCCTATGCCACCGACACGGTGACCTACTTCTTCTACCTGATCGCCGGTGCCACCTCGATTCTGGTCGTCATCGGCTGGAACTCGATCCGTGATATGCGCAGCCAGCTGACCAATCTGGCCGAGAAGCGGGTCAACGAACTGGTGATCGAGTACGAGAAGCGGTTGAAATTCATCGAGGAGCAGCTGCAGCAAAAATCCGACATCATCAACCGGAACCAGGAAGAAATTGAGCGCACCAACGAGGTGCACTCGCTCTGGCTCAAGGCCAGCCAGGAAACGTCGCAGCAAAACAAGATTGCCGCTTATGACCGTATCCTGGACCTGCGCCCCGATGACGTGGAAGCGCTGAGCTACAAGGCCGACGCGGTGCTCGAGATGCAGGAACCCATGTGGGCCATCAGCCTGTGTCTGCGCGCCCTGAAACTGGCACCCGATAACGGCCACCCGCACTACCAGCTGGCCTGTGCCTATGCGGAAATCGGGCGCTGGGAAGATGCCATCGAATCACTGAGCCGCGCGATCGAGATCTCCGATGCGTACCGGGACGACGCCTCGGTCGATCCGAGCTTCCAGAAACTCGAGCATTTCGATGCGTTCCGGCGATTGGTGGTTGTCGACGACGTGGAAGAACCCGACCCGGACGAAAACGCCTGAGTCCGGCCCGCAAGTTGCATAACTCGAACGGCCCGCGGCGCTTGCCTCTTGCCAATACCGGCTGTGAACCGCAAACTGCTCCCATTGCCCGTGCGCCTGTCCGGCACGCTTGACAAGCACAACGGGCTAATGTTTGTTTAGCGCGTTAAATCGATAATAAAGAACCTGAACCTGAGGTAGGAATAGTCCTATGAAAACATCGGTTAAAAAGCTAGCCACCGTCATCGGCACAACGGTTGCCCTGGCGGGTGCCAGTTCCGCATTTGCTGAAATCAAGATCGGCATCGCTGGCCCCATGACGGGCCCTGTTGCCCAGTACGGTGACATGGAGTTCTCCGGTGCCCGTATGGCCATCGACCAGATCAATGCCAACGGCGGCGTCATGGGTGAAAAACTCAAGGCCGTTGAAATGGACGACGTGTGTGACCCCAAGCAGGCGGTTACCGTGGCCAACAACATGGTCAATGATGGCGTCCGGTTCGTGGTCGGCCACCTGTGTTCAAGCTCTACCCAGCCCGCTTCCGATATTTATGAGGACGAAGGCGTGCTGATGATTACACCGGCGTCCACCAACCCGGATATCACGACCCGCGGCTATGACCTGGTGTTCCGCACCATCGGTCTGGACAGCATGCAGGGCCCGGTTGCCGGCAACTACATTGCGAGCCAGAATCCGAAAAGTGTCGCGATCATTCACGACAAGCAGCAGTACGGTGAAGGGATCGCCACCGCAGTACGCGACACGCTGAAGAAGAAGGGCGTCAAGATCGCCATGTTTGACGGCATCACCGCCGGCAGCAAGGACTTCTCTTCACTGGTCAGCAAGCTCAAGCAGGCCAACGTCGACTACGTCTACTACGGCGGCTACCACCCGGAGCTGGGACTTATCCTGCGCCAGGCTCAGCAGGCCGGCCTTGATGCCACATTCATGGGCCCGGAAGGCGTGGGTAACAAGGACATCAACACCATCGCCGGCGATGCCGCCGAAGGCCTGATCGTCACCCTGCCACCGAGCTTCGACGAGAAGGCTGAGAACAAGGCCCTGGTCAAGGCGTTCAAGGACAAAGGTGAAGATCCGTCCGGTCCGTTCGTACTGACCTCCTACACCGCGGTCCAGCTGATTGCCGACGGCATCAAACAGGCCGACTCCAAGGATCCGTTCAAGGTCGCAAAGGCCCTTCACAACGGCACGTTCGAGACGCCCATCGGGACGGTCCAGTACGACGACAAGGGTGACATGAAGTCATTCGACTTTGTTGTGTACAAATGGCATTCAGATGGCACCAAAACTCCGGTAAACTAAGCGCCAATGGCTAGGAGCCGTTAAACGACTCATTAGTCCAAGGTAATGGAACACCTTCTCACCGCGATCCGGGAGAAGGTGTTTTTTTAAGTTCCCGGAGCACCCACGGCTACGAGCGCTGACACCCTGGCGCCGGAGGGAGAGGTTCTGCGGGGGCAGGTTTTCGGAGCCCCAAACCATGCTCGACCCTTATTTTCTACAGCAGCTCATCAACGGGCTGACCATTGGCAGTGCCTATGCCCTGATCGCCATCGGCTATACGATGGTTTACGGCATCATCGGCATGATCAACTTCGCCCACGGCGAAATCTACATGATCGGCGCCTATACATCGCTGATCGCCATCACCGGCCTGACGGCCCTGGGCATTTCCTGGTTGCCGGTCGTTCTTCTGATCGCCCTGATCTGCGCCATTATTGTCTCCAGTGCCATGGGTTGGGCGGTTGAACGCGTCGCCTACCGGCCAGTACGTGGCCGGCACCGGTTGATTCCGCTGATCTCAGCCATCGGCATGTCCATCTTTCTGCAGAACTACGTGCACCTGGCACAGGGATCCAGAAACATGGGCTTTCCACTGCTGATCCAGGGCGGGTTCCATTTCGGCGGCGATGAGTCTTTCCAGACGTCGCTGTCCTACATGCAGATCACCATTTTTGTCACCACGCTGATCTGTATGTCAGGCCTGTCGCTGTTTATTTCCCGCTCACGCCTGGGCCGGGCCTGCCGGGCGGTTTCCCAGGATCTTGGCATGTCCAACCTGCTGGGCATCGACACCAACCGGATTATCGCGGCCACCTTCGTGATTGGCGCCACGCTGGCCGCCGTCGCCGGCCTGCTACTGGGCATGTATTACGGCTCCATTGACCCGTTGTTCGGCTTCATAGCCGGGCTCAAAGCCTTTACAGCGGCGGTTCTCGGCGGTATCGGCAGCATCCCGGGCGCCATGCTCGGCGGCCTGATCCTCGGTGTCTCCGAGAGCATGACGTCCGGCTACCTCAGTGGCGAGTACAAGGACGTGGTGTCGTTCGGGCTCCTGATTCTGATTCTACTGTTCAAACCCACCGGGCTTCTCGGCAAACCGGAGGTTGAAAAAATCTGATGTCCCGATCCAACGTCAACCACGCGTTTTTTTCTGCTGTCATCACGCTGATCATTTCCTACCCGATCCTCGGGCTTAACCTGGTATCCGAGGGTACATCGGTGGGCCTTGAGGGTGCTGACGCCTCAACCATCGTGGCCATTTTCCTGGCGGCGCTGGCGGTGTTTTTATTCCAGCTCTTCCGGGACTCGATATTTGGTGGCATGAGCCGTATACCCCGGCCATCGCTGTTCGCCGGGCGAGAGCCCATGCCCGCCGAGAAGCGACTGAAAGTGCAGAACGTCATCATGGTTCTGCTGACTATTGGCGCTGTCATCTGGCCGTTCATGGCTTCCCGGGGCTCTGTCGACCTCGCCACTCTGGTGCTGATCTACATCATGCTGGCCCTCGGGCTGAACGTGGTCGTTGGCCTGGCCGGCCTGCTCGACCTGGGCTACGTCGCTTTTTACGCGGTCGGCGCCTATACCTTTGCCCTGTTGCACCAGTACTACGGAGTCTCCTTCTGGGTCGCCCTGCCCCTCGGCGCGCTGCTGGCCGCCACCTTCGGACTGGTGCTCGGGTTTCCGGTGCTACGCCTGCGCGGGGATTACCTGGCGATCGTGACCCTCGGGTTTGGTGAAATCATCCGGATTCTGCTGAACAACCTGACCGGCCTCACCGGCGGCCCCAATGGTGTCGGCGGCATTCCGGAGCCGACCCTGTTCGGCATGGAATTCGGCCGTCGGGTCAAAGAGGAAGGCAACATCTCGTTTCACGAGTTCTTCAATATCCCCTACGACAGCAATGACAAGGTCATTTTCCTGTATCTGATTGCGTTGCTGCTGGCGATCTTCACCGCGCTGGTCATCCGTCGGCTGATGAAAATGCCCGTCGGGCGAGCCTGGGAAGCGCTGCGGGAAGATGAGATTGCGGCCCGGTCACTGGGCCTGAGCCGCACCGCGGTGAAGCTGTCAGCGTTCACCATCGGTGCCTTCTTTGCCGGTTTTGCCGGCACCGTGTTTGCCTCCAAGCAGGGCTTTATCAGCCCGGAGTCCTTCGTGTTCCTCGAGTCTGCGATCATTCTGGCGATCGTCGTGCTGGGCGGCATGGGCTCCCAACTGGGCGTTATCCTGGCGGCCATCGCGGTCGTGATCCTGCCAGAACTGGCGCGGGAGTTTTCCGAGTACCGGATGCTCATTTTTGGCGCCGCCATGGTGCTGATGATGGTCTGGCGGCCCCAGGGCCTGATGCCGATGACCCGAATCCATATTCACCTACCAAAGCAGGAGTGACCGGAGATGCTTGATGTACGCAACCTGTCCATGCGCTTTGGTGGACTGCTCGCGGTCGACCAGGTCTCCCTGGACGTTCAGGAGCACGAGATCGTTTCGATCATTGGCCCCAACGGCGCCGGCAAGACCACGGTCTTCAACTGTCTGAGCGGATTCTACCGCCCGACCGGCGGTCAGATCCTGTTCAACGGCAAGGAAATACAGGGCAAACCCGATTA
>JAWVWU010000082.1:0-7831 GCA_033723595.1 Marinobacter sp.
ATGCTCAAGGAAAACGCCGGCGATTACTCTCGCGGCGACGACTGGGCTCCACACATTGTGGTGGATGGCAAGCTGATCACCGGCCAGAATCCGGCGTCGTCGGAAGGTGCTGCCAAGGCGGTCGTTCAGGCCCTGTCCTGAGCTTCAGGCAGACAATCTCAGTCCCGGAAACCCGTTCTGGCCAGATTGAGCCAGGGCGGGTTATGGCAGATCAGGCGTAACAGTGCGTAATCAGCATCATACAAACCCTTTATTCGATACCACCTTCGCTACGATGGTTGCAGCCGTATCGTAGTCGAGCACTGCCATGGCCCTTTCCAGTCGTTCCAGCTCGTGTGTTGGAAGGGCCTTTGCAAGGCTGGACAAAATGTGGGGAAAGAGCGATTGCGCCCGCAGATTGTGCTCGTTCAGATAGTCCAGAAATTCATGCAGATCATGATCTCCGGCGGATGTTTCCGATGTTGACTCGGAGGCGGCCTGCTCCGACGCGGTGTCAAGGTGGCCTAGCCAGTCCTCCAGGGCGGTCAGCACGCCGGCCATTTCCTGCTCAAGCCGCCGCCATTGGGCGAGGATGACGTCGGTTGAGCCGGTGCCTGCCAGTACGTCCGATTCCAGAGCTTTTGACATGACTGAAAAGCGCTCTGCACCCAGACTTCCCAGTGATCCTCGCAGCCGGTGCAACGCCTGTGCCGAGACCTCAGCTTCGCCCGTTCTCCATGCCGCGATGGCAGTTTTTAGCGGCTCAACGCCCTCCCGACACGTCTGATGTAGTGTCGCCAGAAACGCCTGCCTACGGGCAGCGTCAGGCGAGACGATCTCGAGCATCCGATCAAGATTCCGGGCATTAAACATCTCCTGTGAAGCCACCAACTCTGGTTCAGCAATGGGTTGGCGGGTGTCAGACGTCAGGCAGTCCAGAATCGTCCCGATCAGTTTGCTTTCTTCAACTGGCTTGGCCACAAAGCCTCTCATTCCAGCGGCCATGCACTCGTCACGCTCGGAGGCCAATACCCCGGCGGTCATGGCAATAATCGGGACGTCGAGACCGAGTTGCTCGCGGATACGGCGACTGGCGGTAAGCCCGTCCATCACCGGCATCTGGACATCCATCAGCACGGCATGATATCGGTTACCGGCCACCGTCAGGCGCTCCAGTGCCTGCTGGCCATCCCCGACCACGTCCACCTCGGCCCCGGCGTATTCAAGAAAGCCACGCGCCACCTGCTGATTCAGCAGATTATCCTCAACCAGCAACAGTCGGATACTGGTCAATGTCCCTTCAACCGTCTCCCGAGGACTGCGGTGCCAGAGCCTGGTCACGCCGTCCTGACGGCTGAGTGTGTCCTGGAGACGATCAAACAGGTGCGAGCTGGTCACCGGCTTCGCCAGTACCGCATCTATTTGATGGACATCGGCCATGAGCCTCAGTTGCCGATGCCGATAGGGGGCAACCATCACCACAACATACAAGTCATGCTCAATGTTTTGGCGCCGAATTCGATCCAGCAACTCAAGACCCTGTTCATCCGGCATATCCCAGTCGATCAGCACCAGATCATAATGCTCGCCCTGGTCGTTAGCCGCAGTGACGGCCGCCACCGCCTCATTGGTCGTGGACACAATGTCCGTGCGCCACTGCCACGCCCTCAGTGTTTGACCCAGATAATCCCGGTAGGCGATATTACCGTCTACCATCAACACGCCCAGCTGACCGAGCCCGAGCGGTGGCCGATCATCGCGTCGCGTCGACGCTACCATGAGCGGTATCGAAACCGTAAATTCGCTGCCCTCGCCTGGCTGACTGCTTACCTCTATCGCCCCATCCATCATCGCAACCAGCCGCTGACAAATGGCCAGGCCGAGACCGGTGCCGCCATAACGCCGGGTGATGGATGCATCACCCTGATCAAAGGCATTGAATAACCTGGCCCGCTGACTTTCCGCCATACCAATACCCGTATCACGCATGGAGAACTGCAGCAAGGTGCGATCCCGGTCATGACGCAGCACCTTCACCAGGAGACCGACTTCACCCTTGTCGGTGAACTTGATGGCATTAGAGGCCAGATTGACCAGGATCTGGCGGATGCGCAGCTCATCACCAATCAACTGGCGGGGCACGCCAGGCTCGATACCGATTGCGAGTTCAATCGGCTTCCTGTCGCTGTCGACGGTCATCATTGCTGCCACACTGTCGATGACGTCCTCAATATCGAATTCAACCGACACAAGCTCCATCCGACCGGCCTCAATCTTGGAAAAATCGAGAATGTCGTCAAGAATCCGCATCAGCGACGCGCCGGCGCTTTTTGCCATTTCCAGATACTTTCGCTGCTCGCTGTTCAAAGACGTACGGCCTAGGATCTGGGTCATGCCCAGTACCGCATTCATCGGCGTTCGGATCTCGTGGCTCATGTTGGCAAGAAATTCGCTTTTGGCACGACTGGCGGCTTCTGCACTCTTCCGCGCCTCATGCAGGCGCCTTTTGACTTCCCGTCGCTCCGTGATGTCCCGCAGTATCACCCCATAAAAATCCTCGCCGTCGCTTCGCCAGTGCGACAGCGAATACTCCACCGGGAACACGGTGCCATCGCGTCGAACACCATCGCCAGCATGCTCGCCCCCCCATACGACTGTTCCCATGTGCTGCCGTATCAGTCTCGCCAGATTTCGGAGCACCCGGGTCTTCAGACCCGGGGGAACCAGAACCGCCCAGTGGCTGCCCGTCAGGTCCTGCTGGCTGTAGCCGAAAACAGACTCGGCAGCCGGATTGCAACTGAGAATGCGTCCCCGGCCGTCGATGGTGAAAATGGCCTCTGAAGCCGTTCTGGCGAGCGTCGAAAACTTGGTCTCGGATTCGCGCAAGGCCGATGTCATCTGTTGCGCCAGCGCCATCGCCCGCGTTCGGGTCAACTCCAACGCGCGCACGAAAGAAAACAGTAACAGGCTGATGGCAATGCCGCTGACCAGCACTATCTGAGCCTTCTGGTGATCCACCGTCTGCTCAAAAACCGGGCTCGAACGCACATCAATGGTCCATTCGTGGTTGGCAACCGGTATCGACGCCCGGATCAACCGGGTGCGGGTAACATTGGGGTTTTCGACAGTATTGTCGGTTTTTGGGCGTTCGCTCTGGTAGAGGAGGCCGGCATCCGTCGGCACTGTGCCGTCGTAAATGGTGATGAAAACTTCCGGAGACTGGCGACCCAGCACACCATCAATCAGGTCATTCACGCGGAAAGGACTGTAAACGGTCCCCCGCATCATGGCCCGACGCTTGCGCAAGGTGTCCGGTACCTGACCTCCATCGTAAAGCGGCAGATACATCAAAAAGCCAGCCTGGGTATCCACGTCGGTTTCCTGTACCAGGGTAATTTTCTCGGATACCGTCGTATGTCCTGTGTCCCTGGCGCGTGTTATGGCACGCCTACGCAGCGCTTCCGAAAACATGTCGTAGCCATGGGCGCGCTGGTTCCGCCAGTCGAACGGTTCCAGGAACGTCACCGGCAGGTAGGCATCCCGTTTACCGGCAGGGCGCACCTCAAAGCCCTCGAAACCCTCCTGACGAACCGACACCTCATACTGCCGTTTCTCTGCTTCGGTCTTGAGATAGCGGGCATAACCAACCCCCTGGATACCCGGGTAGCGCTGAGAAAGGTCCAGTTCGGCGACGTAGCGGCGCCACTGCTCACGACTCACCCCGTCGGAGGCATTGAACAGACCGGCGCCACCCCGAAGTACCTGTTCATAATCCTGCATGCGCCCCTCAATCTGATCGCGTATGCTCGTCGCCAGCACCTGCAATCGGCGCTGCGCCTCACGCTGAGTAGTGTTCTCGGCCAGATCCCAAAGCACTACCGTAATGCCCAGTGATATCAGCAAAGCAAACCACGGCAGGAGAATGTCTCTGCCGTTAAAATCCTGCGAACTTCGACGCTCAATGGCATCCGCTGCCAGCACCAGGCCGCTGCCAATCCAGAGCAGGACAAAGCTGTCGAGCGCCAGGAGCGAGTTGTTGATGGTGCTGAATACAAACGGCCCCCGACCATTGAGGGTTCCTGCGACGGCAACCACCACTACCAGGGCACCCAGGGTCACCAGCCCCTCTAATCCGAAACGGTTGGCTGCATAGGCCAGACAGGGTAAAAACAGGAACGCCAACAGTTTTTCATCAATGCCCAAGGTCTGCCGACCGCCGAACACTATAAAGCTGAGAGACAACATCAGCGCCAGCAACAAAAGCCCATGAACCAGCGTCAGCGGTCCAGGTCTGCGCGGTCTGGAGAATGCCCAGACCAACAGGAATGGCGCGACGACCAACATGCCGATGGCATCCCCCAACCACCAGGTACCCACTACGTTCCAGAACACAGTGGTGGGCGCCAACTGCCAGTATATCAGGCTGGATGCCCCAACCATCGCACCGCCGAGACAGGCGACCATTAGCACTGCGAGGAAACGGAACACCTGTTTAACCGTAACGAACGGCAGCGCGCTGCCACATAAAACGCGGACCAACGAAGCGCCGACCAGCGCTTCAAGGGTATTACCGATTGCAATGGTGGCAGACGCCATAACAATCGGAATTGTGGGGTCGTGATGAACCAGAAATGCCGCCAGGTTGGCGGCGAACGCGCCGAGTGTTATTGCCGGCCAGACTCGCAGGCCGGCAAGCAGCAGCGATGCCAGCGCGATACCGGACGGACCCCAGATGGGGGAAACGTTGGTCGCCACAAACGCCAACTCCAGGCTGTAATGGGCCGCCAGGAAATAAACCAGCGCCAGGAGCGCGATCAGGAAAAGCGTGGGCAACCGCTGAAAAAACACAACAGCTGGAGCGTCTTGGGTCTCAGTCATAGGTCTCCCATCCAAATTGGGATCACTGTCATATGAAGGACGGCTATGATTATTCATGATGCCGCTGAGGACAGTGGTTTTGACGCTACATAATAGGCATTTCGGCCCCGGGCCTTGGCCTCATAGAGCGCTTCATCGGCCAACTGTATCAACTCTTTGACCGACGCGGGATGACCGAATTCGAAGCCTGCCAATCCGACACTGATCGTAACGTGAGGAGCGCAGCGCGAATATTCATGGGGAATCTGGAGATGTCGAATGCAATCACATAGCCACTGGCCGCCACTGTCCAGGAGATCCCTGCCTGTGTGCGGTAAAATGATTGCGAACTCTTCACCACCGTATCGGGCCACCACTTCGCCGGGCCGACGAATACCACTGGCCAGCGCACCTGCAACCTTTGCCAGGCAGTCATCCCCCCGCAGGTGACCATACCCGTCGTTGTAGGCTTTGAAATAATCGATATCAATTAAGGCGAAACCCAGGGGCAGTTCCTGGCGGACATGGCGACGAAATTCCAGGTCCAGTTGCTGGTCAAGATAACGCCGGTTATACAATCCGGTCAGGCCATCATGATTGGCCAACCGGTTAAGGGTCCGGGATTGCCGAATCAGTGACAGGTGCGTTTCGACCCGAGCCTCAACCACAACCGGATTGAACGGTTTGTTGATGAAATCGACCGCGCCAGCTTCAAATGCGCCTACCTCGGTCTGCGCGTCAGAATGGGCGGTAATAAAAATCACCCGGATATGCTCGGTTTCCGGATTGTTCCGCAGCCGCCGGCATACCTCCAGGCCACTCATGCCGGGCATTGCCATATCCAGTAGAATCAGGTCAGGCTGGAACTTTTCCGCCAACGCAAGGCCCTGGTCACCCTGGGTCGCAAAGCGGATGTCACCTTTTGCGTGGAGCAATGTGCTCAGCACTTGAATCACGTCCGGGTGATCATCAATGATAAGCAGGCTGAGTTTGGCGTCGGAAACGTTGTTAGAGTCTTGCATGGATTACTCAACGGCTCTTTGGGTGCTTGTGCGTAAGCACTGACGATTGGCCGGATTCAGGGGCATTGTGCGCACCCGGATAAGGAAATTGATGTCGCCCGTTCAGCCAGCTATTTTTTTGTTCGACTAATTGTAGATCACGGAGGCGGTGTTAGATAGAAACGCGTCCATCCCAAGCGTTGGCAGCCGGCTCAACAAGGAATCCACTATGAGGATGCGATCGTCCTTGATCCTGGGAGTCGCTGAGGTTGTTTAAGCAGTTATTATCGCCAGCGGCCTGCAGAGCCAGGCGGCGGGACTGAGCGAGGAGCAGCAGGCGGCCAAAACCGTGCGGGTGGTATCAACCGTCCAGTACTACCTCGATTGATCAGTACGATCTCGACTGATGGGCACTCACCCGGGCCGGAACGTCAGGGCACAATCTATGACAGGGCCATCGTCATACGCCAATATCCTCGTTCCAGAGCTCCGGATGCCGGGCAGCAAAGTCGGCCATTAACGTCCGGCAGACCTCGTTGTCGATCACGGTGACCTCAACCCCGCGACTGCGCAGGTAATCCTCCGGCCCACGGCACGACAGTCGGGCGATACGCCGCAAGCGGCGTCTGCCGTCCTGTTACACCGATTGACTCATAACGCCCGAAGCACCACAGCCAGCCCGCAGCCCAGCGCCAGCATCAGCAGAGACCAACGATGGAAGTCTCGCCACAGGCCGGGTTCCCTGGCCAGACGAAGGGCAATCAGGTTGGCCAGCGATCCGATGGCCAGTCCAAAGCCGCCCACACTGACACCCCAGGCCAGGGTGGGCCATTGATCCGTGAAATCAAGCAGGAAGATCGTGGCCGGCAGATTGGAGATCAGCTGGGACAAAATCACGGACGCGCCCAGCATTCCACCGGGCAGGGTCGCCAGTCCAACTGTGTAATGCTGGATCAGCGGCAGCCGGGCGACCAGGCCAAGATCCACGAACATCAACACAAAGACGATCAGTAGGGACCAGTCAATACGGCCCAGCACTGCCGGAAAGCGAACCGCGAAAACCAGAGCGAGCAGCCCGGTTGCCGGCAAGGTCAGGCCAAACTCGGTCAATAGCAGAAAAATGGGGTAACAGACCAGCGAGACGACCAGAAGATGACGGTCCATTGGCGGAGCGGATGTACCTCCGGCTATAGTCAGCCGTTGTCGGGGGAAGGCCACCGGAACCAGGGCCAGAAGCACGATAATCAAACCGAGGGCCAGCGGCGCCATGGCAGTGATGAACGCGTCGAACCCAACCCCGGTTGATTGCCAGAGCAGGAGATTCTGCGGATTGCCAACAGGACTGATGGCCGATCCGGCGTTCACCGCCAGGGCTTCGAACACGATGAGACGACCGACTGGCACACGGGCGACGCCGCGCAGTCCGACGGTCAGTGGCACTACAATGAACAGGGCCACGTCATTGGTGACCACAGCGGCGAGTATCGCTGCAAAAACAACCAGGGCAACTGCCAGCGAACGCTCACCGGACCACCGGGCCAGCAGCATTGCTCCCGCGCGGGTCAGATAGCCACTGTCCTCAAGACCGCGACTGAGTACCATCAATCCGCCCAACGCTGCCAGCGTTGGCCATTGCACCAGATGCGCGGTCTGCATCACCGGCAAATCAGTCACCAGCAGCAGCGGCAATAGTCCACCCAGCAGCACAAGCAGCAGGCGGTCGCTCAGGAGACGGTGGACAAATCCGGACATCACGCCAAGCATCAACCGGGCATAAAGACCCGCGGGCCGGTCATCATACGCCAATATCCTCGTTCCAGAGCTCCGGATGCCGGGCAGCAAAGTCGGCCATTAACGTCCGGCAGACCTCGTTGTCGATCACGGTGACCTCAACCCCGCGACTGCGCAGGTAATCCTCCGGCCCACGAAAGGTGTGATTCTCGCCGATCACGACCCGCGGGATGCCATAGAGCAGCGCGGCACCACTGCACATA
>JAWVWU010000083.1:0-7801 GCA_033723595.1 Marinobacter sp.
ATCACCGGCTACGCGTCGGTGCTCCTGCTGAACCATCGGGGGCACCACGATGCTGCTCGCAACCTGTTGTTGTTGAATGCATTCGTCCAGTTGTTCGTGGTGACCTATTTCATCAGTGCAGGCGCCGGGGTGCATCTGTTCTATTTCACCATTGGCGGTGTCCTGGCCTACCTGTTCCAGCCGATACGATGGGAGCGCCTCTGCCTGCAACTGTTGCTGGTGTGCGCGCTGTTCCTGATCTGCCACTTCCAGTTCGCACCCGGTTCCGAGCCGGCGCCGGTGCCGCCTGCCATTCGGGATTTCATGTTCGCCGGCAGCGTGATTGGCGTGTTGGCGCTGACGGGGCTGTTCTCCCTGTTGATCCGGCGTGACATTGACCAGGCTGAAAATGAACTGACGGTGAGTAACCACGACCTGGCGCAGCTGAGCACGACCGACCAGCTCACCGGGCTGGCCAACCGGCGTCAGCTGGATGACTGCCTCAGCCGCGAATGGGCCCGCCTGCAGCGCGAGTCCGGCCCACTGTCGATTCTGATGTGTGACGTCGACCACTTCAAAGCCTACAACGATGAATTTGGTCACCAGGCCGGCGATCGGTGTCTGCAACGTCTGGCGGACGCCATGAGTGAAGTGGTCACGCGTCCCTCCGACCTGATCGCGCGCTACGGTGGCGAGGAATTTGTCATCATACTGCCAGGCACCGGTGAGGAAGGCGCCCGCCACCTCGGTGAAAAGATACGCGAGGCGGTGTCAGAGCTGGCCATTCCCCAGTGCGACCACCTGTCCGATGACGTGGTCACCATCAGTGTCGGTGTTGCCACCCTGGACCGCTGCGCCGGTTCGTCCGCCCAGCGCTTGTTGCAGCGTGCCGATGAGGCTCTCTACGTGGCCAAAGGCAACGGTCGCAACCGGGTAGAGTTCTTGCCACAATAGGGCGCGGGCCAGCGACCGTCGGGACCGTAACCCATGCCGGTCTCCGTGGACTTCAACGGCGCTGGATTATGGGTAAATATGCGCATAGTCTGAGGGTCGTAAAAGCCCTACTGTCGCGACGTTTTCGGGTATCGCAGTGTCCTTGTGGTGCCTTTGTTCTGGCTGGTTCCGCTCCGGGAGGGAGATACCACACATGACCGATCAAACTGCCATTCAGGTGACTGACTACTTCGAGCCTGAAACCTTCAATCGTATCAAGGCCTTTGCCGACACCAAGGAAACGCCGTTTGTGGTGATTGATACGGCCACCATCAACCGCCAGTACGATGAGCTTACGGAAGGTTTTCCGTTTGCCAGCATCTATTACGCGGTCAAGGCAAACCCGGCCCCGGAAATCCTCACCATGCTTCGGGACAAGGGCTCGAACTTCGACATCGCCTCAATCTATGAACTGGACAAGGTGATGAAGCTCGGCGTTTCCCCCGACCGCATCAGCTACGGCAACACGATCAAGAAGAGTCGCGACATCCGTACCTTCTACGAGAAGGGCGTGCGGCTTTACGCCACGGATTCCGAGGCCGACCTGCGTAACATCGCCAAGGCGGCTCCGGGCTCGAAAGTCTATGTGCGTATCCTGACCGAGGGCACCCTGACCGCTGACTGGCCGCTGTCCCGTAAGTTCGGCTGCCAGACCGACATGGCCATGGACCTGCTCATTCTGGCCCGTGACCTGGGCCTGGTGCCCTACGGCGTGTCCTTCCATGTGGGCTCCCAGCAGCGTGAAATCGGCGCATGGGATTCCGCCCTGGGCAAGGTCAAGGTGATTTTCGAGCGCCTCAAGGAAGAAGACGGTATCGAGCTCAAGATGATCAACATGGGTGGCGGCTTTCCGGCCAACTACATCACCCGGACCCACGATCTGAAAACCTATGCCGAGGAAATCGAGCGGTTCATCCGGGAAGATTTCGGCGACGATTTTCCGGAAATCATCATTGAGCCGGGCCGTTCGCTGATCTCCAACGCCGGGGTGCTGGTCAGTGAAGTGGTGCTGATTTCACGGAAGTCCCGCACAGCGCTGCATCGCTGGGTGTTCACGGATGTGGGCAAGTTTTCCGGCCTGATCGAAACCCTGGATGAGTCCATCAAGTTTCCGATCTACACCGAGAAAAAGGGAGAGTCCGAGGACGTGGTCATTGCCGGTCCGACGTGTGACAGTGCCGACATCATGTACGAGCACCACAAGTATGCCCTGCCGCTGAACCTGGCCATTGGCGATCGGATGTACTGGCTCTCGACCGGTGCCTACACCACCACCTACAGCGCCGTCGAATTCAACGGCTTCCCACCGCTGGACGATTACTACATCTGAGGTGACCGTCAGACCGCCATCGCCCGCGGGTGATGGCGGTCTGGCCGCTTACTCGTCGTCGACGAGCTGATAGGCGCCGTCGGCGTCGTGGGTTTCACGACCGGTGACCGGCGGATTGAATGCACAGATCAGTCGCATGTCCTCGGTACCGCCGTGCAGCTGGTGGTGGTCGTGCTTGTCCAAGGCGTACAGCGTGCCATCAGTAATCTGATGGGTTTCGCCCGTTTCGAGATCCGTGATGGAACCGTTCCCGGATACGCAGTAGACCGCCTCCAGGTGATTCTTGTACCAGAACTCGTGCTCTGAACCGGCCGGGATGATGGTTTCATGGAACGAAAACCCCATGCCGTCTTTCTTCAGCAGCAGGCGGCGGCTTACCCAGGGTGATTCCTCACCTGCCACTTCCTGCTCGCTACCGATAATGTCCTGTACGCGTACAATTTTCATAGCAGTCCTCACTGATTGATGGAACAGCTCTACAGTATAAACATCCCTTTCAGTCCCGATTCAACCGCCACGCCCGGTAGGCGCTCATTACATCGTGAATCACGGTTGCCAGGCGCTGCCGGTCCCTCGGTTCCAGGGCTTTGTTTTTGCGAGCTTTATTGAGCAGTTGTTGAAGCTCCTGTCGGGGGCCGCGGGCCAGTTCGGTCAGCCAGTGAGAATCATGGGGGGCGAGGTCCAGAGGGTCGCGTCCGGCGTGATTGCGCTGGCTGATGGACCACCAGTGGTCGACCGCCCGACCCAGCACGATGTAGCCGAACTGGGTATCCTGCACCGGTCCGAAGCGAATGGTTTGCAGGCCTTCCTTGAGCGGCCCCAGTCGCCACAGGGACTGCGCCAGACGATCGCCATAGAATACGCTGCCGGCCGCGCCCATAAGCCCCCCGATCAACGCCCCGGCGCCGAAGGATGAACCCAGGGTCAGGGCATCCACGCCCACGCCACCCAGGGCACCGGCGCCAAAGCCGGCCGCAGCGAGATAGCTCCGGCTGACCCCCCAGAGCCGACGGCTGCGCTCGCTGAACAGGTCATGCTCGCTGTGCCAGGTCAGCTCGGCTTCCTGGCGCTGGATGCGGCTGTGCTGGTAGAGGTGTTCAACGGCCAGCCGCAGGGATTGCTCACGCTGGCGCTGGTGCCGATACCAGTGCTCCCGCAGTTCCTGAGCCACCCGGTCGGTGGCTGCCACGGGCGTCGCGACGGCGGTGACCGTCCGGCGTTCCTGCCACGCCATCATGTCGGCCAGGGCGTTGGCGATCAGCTCCGCAGACTGCCACTGGCGTTGCTCGCGCTGGGCCGCCAGGTAATGCACTGCGCGCTCCAGAGCGGGTTCCCAGGATGGCTCCAGTTGGCCAAAGGCTTTGAGCAGCCCCAGGTGGTCCTCGAACGGCGCGCGGACCGCATCAAATCGCCGGACCACCTGGAAAAACTGGCCCAGTGCCGCCTGCCAGGTGCGGGCATGGTCGCCGGGGCCGATGCTGTTGATCAGCGCCAGACTGGGTCGACCGGTCCAGCGCAGGATGGTCATTTCCGCCTCATGTTCGGGGCTGTAGGGCACGGATCCGTCAACCACGTAGATAATCCCGGCACCCGCCATCAGCGGCGTCAGCAGTTCGCACTCGTCCGTGAAAACCTCGCTGTCCCGATGCTGGTTCAGGAAGGCTACAACGGTATCGGCATGATCCGAGGCAGACAGGCTGTGGGCTTCAAGCCAGGCCAGTACACGGCGCGGGCGCTGAAATCCCGGCGTATCCACCAGCTCGTAGAGCACCTCGCCATCGACGGACAGCGGGTAGGTCTGGCGACGCCGGGTGGTGCCCGGTTCCAGGGCGATGGCGATCGCATCGTTCTGGGACAGGGTGGCGACGACACTGGACTTGCCCTTGTTGGGATGGCCCACCACGGCAAACACGGGCGTCTCAGTCATTGTGGGCCCCCGCGGCCTGCTCCCGGGCGTCAGCCCGCTTGTCCGACGCGGGCTGGCAAAGCTGTAGCGACGGCGATGTCAGACGGTCCACGAACCGCAGCCATTGGTCGAGCTGGGCGGGCTCCACCGGGTTGGCGTCGGCGCCGACTGGTACCAGGGCGGTCAGTGTGCCGTCGGGCCAGGCCTGGCGGGCGTCGGCCAGGAAGTCGGCCAGTTCGCCGGTGGGAGGCTGCCAGGCCCGGGTGACCACGGTGACCGTGGGTTGACGCTCATTGGCCAGCCGCAAACGGGCCTGTTGCAGCACCTGACGATCCTGCGCCAGCGTCGCGGATCCGCCGGCCTGCAATACCAGCACGGTATCGTCATCGGGCGGTTCCGGCCAGCGCAGGCCCTCGTCTGCGCCCGCCCAGTGAATCCGGACCGGGCTGGCGGGTAGTGGCCGGACCTGGTGTCGAATGGCCAGGTCGGGCGCATCGCTGGCGTCGGCGTGACCATCGCCGGTATCCAGGGCCGGAGTTTCCATGCGATACATCAGCGCCGCCAGGCCGGGGTGCTGACGCAGCGCCAGTCGGGCCTGCACGGCGAGCTGAATCCGCGCCGCCAGCAGCAATGCCGCTCGCGGGATCACCACATAGCACAGCCATGCCATGGCAAGAAACGGCCACCAGTCACCCCAGCGCGCAGGCACCACCGCACTGGCGCTTTCAATGCGGAAAAAACGCGAGTCCCGGACCAGGTCAGCCGATGGTACGGCAGCCGGCCAGAGTGAATGCCAGGGCGCGCTGATGGCCACCACCAGATGATGATAGGCGTCGGCGCCGGCTGTCAGCGTTGAGCTCCAGCCAAACGCCAGGTCCTGGACCACCACCAGGGTCAGCAGCGTCAAACCGCCGGTCAGGCCGAATGCCAGACCGCCCAGGTGGGCACAGCCGGCCATCAGCGCCGGTTGCAAACGAGACAGCGCGGGTCGTTCGGGCTGACCGGCGCCGTGGGTTTTCAGCCAGGTGGCCAGCCGGCCCCAGGGTTGCCAGCCGATCAGCGACTGTAAGGTGGTGAGCAGCGCCAGACCCAGCTGCAGGGCAATGAATGCCAGAATCACCGTCACGTTGATTTGCTGGCCGCCGTCGTAGAACAGCAACCCGAGCATGGTGATCACCCCAAGAATGGCGCCGACCAGGCCGAAACCCCAGGCCACGGCCCGCCAGCGCGCCAGTGGCCCCGGTGAGGCCGTTGATGGGCTGGCCGGATTCAGCGAATGCAGGTGATCGAGCCACTGCCGCGGCCCCGGTGTCTGGCCGGCCGTGTTGCAGGCGATGGCGAACTTGCGATCGCGCCGATGCAGGAAGACCGGCGATTGCGATTGGTCACGGCGAACCTGGTCGTCAAATTCGATAAGCAGTGAAAGCGGTGCCTCGGTCATGGCAGGTCCTGAACCGGTGGATCGACTGGCTTGAGTTTACCCTGTTCCCGGCCTGGCCTGGCAAGACCGGACAGCGCACGGGTGTTACCATGAGGACTTTAGCCGTCCTAACGCCGGAACCTGTCATGCCCTACCAACTGATGAATCTGCGCCATGTGCCCGACGACGAAGCGGATGAGATTCGCGCGCTGTTCGAGGCTGAAGCGGTGATCTATTACGAGACGCCGCCCAGTCGCTGGGGGATCAGCATGGGTGGGTTCTGGGTGCACGATGCGGAGGAAGCTGCGCGGGCGAAAACCCTGCTGCAGGCCTACCAGCGAGAGCGGCTCCAGCGCCAGCGGGAGAGTTACGATCAGGAGCGGGAGGCGGGGCAGGTGCTCGGCTTCTGGGGGCGTATCCGCCATCGTCCTCTGACTACGCTCATGGCCTGTCTGGCAATGGCCATGATCCTGGCGCTGACCCTGGCCCCCTACCTCAATCTCTGAAGGCCCGCCTGACGCATCCGATTAGTCATATGGGCTGAGCGACACGGAGCGGTCAGGTCGAGCGACCGGTGCGCTTGAGGCGTGAAAACGTCGCCGGTGCAACCCCCAGCCACGCGGCAAGCTGGAAATCCGGCACGCGCTGAATCAGCTCGGGGTAGTCCCTGACCAGCATCCAGTAGCGTTCAGAGGCCGGCAGTGTCTGCTTGTGAAATTCCCGCATGGTGGACAGCTCGGCGAGCTCTTCGGTCAACGCCAGCGCAAACCGGGCCCAGCGACCCTCGCTGTGTGACCGGATCACCGAGCGGAAAGCGCTGAAGTCGGCAACCCACAGGGTGCAGGGTGTCACCGATGTCAGGCAGAGGGTGTTGCGCGGCGTGCGGCTGCGGCCGAAGACCGGCCAGATCATGTCGCCCTCGGTGAAAAAGTGGTGGATGGCAACCTTGCCCCGGGCGGACTCCCGGAACAGTCGCAGCACCCCATGCTGAACCAGGTAGACGTTGCCCCACGGTCGCTGATGACGTTCAAGGGGTGTTTCGGTGCCGGCCTTGCCGCGCTGGAACAGTTGCGCCACATCGCTGAGGAAATGGCTGTCCGGATGGTTGGTGTCATCGTTCGGGCGTATGCCGAAAACCCGGCTGAGGCTGTTGAGCAGCGCCAGCGACTCGCCCGGAGGCTCAACCGTCAGAATGTCCGGGTGGGACTCTCCCAGCAGGCACGGAGAAGACGACAGTTGTACGTTTGGCGATTCAGGCTGATCGATCATGGTCGTTGACGGGTTTCCCTACAGACAGATACTTGGCAACATCCGATAACGTCAAAGGGCGAGTCCGGTTTGCCCCGGAAGCCGGCATCCTGCCGTCGCGCTGCGCGAACGTTGCTTCGGCGGTCTGCCGACCCACGCCAGCGGAGTCGCCCATTGACGGTGTCGGAAGCTCCTCTCAAGTCTAGAACATTATGCCACCGGTTTCAGCGTTCACTGAAACCCTGATGGCGCTGCCCTGAACACGGACACAGCGATCAGTCAGACGCCGGGCAACGTGGCTGCAAACTCACTGATCCGGGTCGGCCACATCCGCCAGTATGGCTCCGGTCATTGCCTGCAGATCTGCCGGGGCAAGCTCGATTTCCAGCCCCCGGCGGCCGGCACTGACAAACACGGTTGGCCAGCCGTTGGCCGATTCATCAAGCACGGTGCGCAGGGGCTTCTTCTGACCCAGTGGGCTGACACCGCCTAGCACATAGCCGCTGCTCCGCTCTACCTTGCCCGCCTCGGCCATGGCCGCCTTTTTACCCCCGAGTGCCCGGGCCAGGCGTTTCATGTTGAGTCGTGCCGCCACCGGCAGGATGGCGACCACCAATTCGCCGGTGTCCAGGGTGGCCACCAGGGTCTTGAAAACCTGAGCGCTGGGCAGCCCCAGTTTTTCCGCAGCTTCGAGTCCGTAGGACTGGCTGGCCGGATCGTGCTCGTAGTCGTGGATCTGATAGTCAATGCCAGAGCGCCTGGCGGCGGTAATCGCGGGTGTCATGGTGGTTTCATACTCTCCAGGAGTCAGGGGCCGCCTGCCATCCAGTGTGGATCTCTGTCGGGAATCGCTGTGGCCGGAGTCAACCCGGTCTGGCCGGTAACTAATCCGGTAAACTACAATAGCCTGTGTCAGACTGACCAG
>JAWVWU010000084.1:0-7776 GCA_033723595.1 Marinobacter sp.
ATGTGGTCGAGGTAGTTGCGCTCCAGCCAGCTGCGGAAACCGGGCATGGGCGACAGCGTGACAAAATTGCGCAGGGCCGGCAGTTCCAGCTTCAGCTCCTGCACCACCTGTTTGATCAGGAAGTTGCCGAACGAGATGCCCCGCAGCCCGGTCTGGCAGTTGCTGATGCCGAAAAATGCGGCGGTATCGGCCGCGTCCGGGTCGTCAATGTCGTACCGGTCGCTGGCAATAATGGTCTGGATCTGGCTCGGCAATCCGCGGGTCAGGGCAACTTCCACAAAGATCAGTGGTTCATCGCCGATGGCCGGATGAAAAAACGCGAAGCAGCGACGGTCCCGTGGGTCCAGCCGGCGCCGCAGGTCGTCCCAGCCCCGGATCTTGTGCACCGCTTCGTATCGGATGATTTTTTCCAGAATGTTCGCAGGTGTCGTCCAGTCGATCCGTTTGAGCACCAGAAAGCCCCGGTTGAACCAGGACCCGAACAGGTGTGCAAAGTCCGCGTTGATGGCGGCAAAATCCTTGTGGTCGCTCATCAGTGCCAGCAGATCAGCACGCATCTTGACCACTTCGTATGTGCCACCGGTGGTCAGGTTAAGCCGTCTCAGCAGCTCCTGACGCTTGGGTTCGCAGGCTTCGAACAGGGTTTCCAGGTCACGGCTGCTGCGGCTGTCGCGGTAGTGGGCGTATGCCTGGTCAATGGCATCCGGTTCGGCCGAAAACTCGGACCCCAGACGGGCGAAAAACAGTTTTTTCTCGTCGTCGTCCAGACGCCGGTAGATTTCCAGGGCGCGCCCGGCCAGGGTAATGCTCGAGGCCTCGCCGTCGCTTTTGAGCAGCGCGTGACAGGCCTCCACCAGATGGCCGTGGTCGACATTCGCAGGCACCCCGCGACGATAGCGCCGGAGTGCCTCGCGCTGGGTGATATTGCTGAAAAGTTCCTGAAGAAAACTCATGTTCATGGTTGCGCTCTGTCAGTGGATCTTTGAATCGGTATCAGCCGCCGACGCCCATCACGGTGTCAGGCAACCAGGTCACAATGCTGGGGAAAAAACACAACAGGACGATGCCCAGCACCATGCACAGGGCGTAGGGCAGGCTGCCCATGAGGATGTCGCGCAACGAAATGTCCGGGGCAATGCCCTTGATGATGAACAGGTTCAGCCCCACCGGCGGTGTGATCAGGCCGATTTCCAGGTTGATGGTGAGGATCACGGCGAACCAGTAGGGGTCAAAGTTCGCGGCCTGGATGATCGGTAGCAGGATCGGTGCCGTCATCACGATGACCGCCACCGGGGGCAGGAAGAAGCCGGCCACCAGCAGGAACAGGTTGATCACCGCCATCAGCACCCAGCGATTCACTTCCAGGTCGGCGATGGCGCCGGCCACCGTCTGGGTGATGAACAGGGAGGACAGCGCGAACGCAAAAATTTCTGCGGCGGCGATGATCAGCATGATCATCACGCTCTCGCGCAGGGCGTCCCGCATGATGATTTTCAGTGGCTTCGCCTGCCACATGCGGTAGACGATGATGGCGAGGGCCAGGCACAGGAATGCCCCGACGCCGGCAGCCTCGGACGGCGTGGCAACGCCCCCGTAGAGGGCAAACAGGATGCCCATGACCACCACCAGGAACGGCAGTACCCGCACCAGCGCCTTCATGTTGCCCTCGATGTTTTCTTTCACCTGAGCGGCCACTTCGGCAACCGGGTTGGGGGTGTTGTAGCCGCCGGCCAGTTTGCAGGCGATCAGCGTCCAGGTCATGAACAGCACGGCCAGCATCAGGCCCGGCATCGCGCCGGCAATGAACAGCCGGCCAATCGAGGTTTCGGTGGAGATACCGTAGACGATCATGGTGACCGACGGCGGAATCAGGATGCCCAGAGTACCGCCTGCGGCAATGCAGCCGGCGGCCACACCGTCGGGATAGCCCCGCTTGCGCATCTCGGGTATCCCCAGTTTACCGATGGCGGCCGCAGTGGCGGGCGATGAGCCAGACAGGGCAGCAAAAATCGAGCAGGCCGCGATGTTGGAAATGGCGAGGCCGCCAGGCAGGCGTCCCATCCACAGATCCAGCGACCGGTACAGATCCCGACCGGTCGGTGAGGAGGCGACCGCGGCGCCCATCAGGATGAACATGGGGATGGCCACAAAGCCAAAGGAGGCAATGCTGTTGAAAAAGGTTTCTCCGAAGTAGGTCAGCTCACCCAGGCCACGGTCCATCACCAGCGCGGCAATGGAAACGCCACCGAGGGCAAACGCAATGGGTGTGCCGATCGCCATCAGCGTCAGCAGGACCACCAGAACGACAATGCCGCTTGTTACAGGATCCATGATCAGTCTTCTCCGCGCAGAATTTCGGCAACGTATTGCAGGGACAGCAGGCTGGCGGCGATGGCCATCGGCAGGATCGCCGGCCAAAGCGGCGGGTTCCAAACGGTGCCCGTGGTCCACTGCTCGCTGTAAGCGTCCATGAAGTAGTGCCACGAGCCATAGGTCAGGGTCAGGCAGAACGCCAGGCCACACAGGGAGGCGACCAGGGTCATGATTTTTTTCGGCAGCCCGGTCAGGGCATCCGGCAGAACAGTGACGGCGACATGGCCCCCGGTAAACAGCACATAGGGGGCGCCCAGCAACATGGCGCTGCTGATGGAATAGGTGGTCAGCTCGGTTTGCCAGGTGGTGCTCAGGCCCAGAACGTAACGCTCGAACACCATGTCGCACACCGTCAGTACACCCAGCGCCAAAATGGCACCGGCGAGGACAGCCATGGCGATGGACAGCGTATCCATACATCGGATGAAGCCGCCGATAAGACCCCGATTCCGGGATGCCCCCGGCGTGGAAACTTGAGACATGATGCCCCCAACATTGATCGGTAAGACACCGCCCCGGCCGGGGCGGTGAGTCTGATTACGTCAGGTCATGACGGCGCCGGACGGCGCCCCATGACCTGTCAGCCGACGGACTTACTTGACGGCCAGTGCAGCATCAATCAGTGCCTGTCCATTGGGCACTTTCTCAGCGAAGGTCTTGTACGAGCTCTTCTTGGCGATATCCAGCCAGGCCTGATAGTTCTCCGGGGTCATCTTGACCACCTTCACGCCGTTTTTCTTGTAGACATCGACCAGCTTGGTATCCAGTTCCTTGGCCTTGCCTGCGAAGTATTTTTCGGCTTTCTCACCGGCTTTGGTCAGGGCATCTTTCTGGGCCTGATTCAGTTTGTCCCAGGTTTTCTCGGAGATCAGGATCGGCTCATACATGAACCACAGCGCGTTTTCGCCGGGGGCCGTCAGGCACTTGGCCTGCTCGTAGATCCGGTAAGAGACAAACGAGCCGGACGAGGTGTTGGCACCGTCAAGAACACCGGTCTGCATGGCGGTGTAGATCTCGGAAGACGGCATGGAGGCGATGGACGCACCGGCGGTTGCCAGCATTTCATCAAACGCCGGACCGGCGGCACGGAGGGTCTGGCCTTTGACCGTGTCAGGCGAGGTGATGCATTCCTTGTTCGATACGAAACCACCGGCCAGCCATGCATCCGCCAATACCCGGGCACCGGCGTCGTTGATGACTTTCTTGATCATGTCCATGAATTTGGAGTCGTTCAGGCGCTGGGCGCGCTCGTGGTTGCGTACCAGACCGGGCATCAGCGTCGCGGAAAACTCGGGGTGACGACCACTGGCGTAGTCCAGCGGCAGCGAGGTCATGTCCAGTCGACCGCGAACCAGCGCGCCCCACTGCTCTTTTGCTTTGAACAGGGACTGGCCGGGATAGACCTGGATAGCCAGATCTACGTTGGCGTCTTTGACCTCTTTGGCCATCAACTGAACCATTTCATCCCGCACGTCGCCTTTGCCACCGGGGAACTGGTGGGAGGCCCGCAGAACTGTTTCGGCCGAAGCCAGCCCGGCAGTCGCGAGGGTCAGACCAGCGGCGATCGCCACTGAGATTAATTGACGTTTCATGTTCGGCATCTCCATCGGTTTTGTTTTTGTGGTATGCATCAGCTTTACTGATGTATACATGTTTAATCTTTGCGTATACTGATGTCAATCCTACCTATCGCGTAAAACCGGTTGACTGGCGGATTCAGGTAGTTCCCGTGTGAATACAGGAGTAATAACAAGCGTGAAGCGTTCCAACACGCAGCGTCTCAAAGACTCGCTGGAAGACGACATCATCAACGGCCGGTACGCGCCGGGCGAGCGCCTGGACCCCGAGGCCCTGGCACGACAGTTCCAGGTTTCGCGCACGCCGATTCGCGAGGCCATCCAGCAGTTGACTGCCAGTGGCCTGGTGACCGTGTCTCCCAAAAAAGGCACCTTCGTCGCCAAAATGGGCATTGAGCAGCTGATCGAAATGTTCGAGGTGATGGCCGAGCTGGAAGGCATGTGCGGTCGCCTCGCGGCCCGGCGGATCCGCCCGGATGAGCTCGTAGCGCTGCACGATGCCCTGCAGCGATGCGAGGCGTCTGCTGCCAGTGGTGATGCCGACGAGTACTATTACGAGAACGAAGACTTCCATCAGGCGATCTACGCGGCCAGTCACAACGGCTTCCTGACAGCGGAAGCCAATCAGCTCAAGCAGCGACTGAAGCCTTACCGGCGGCTCCAGCTCAAGGTGCGTCATCGTATTCGCAGCTCGATGACCGAGCACCGCGAAATTTTTCAGGCGATTGAGGCCGGCGACGCCGACAAGGCTGAAGCCATCCTGCGCAAACACGTGCTGATTCAGGGCGAGCGGTTCAGCGATTTTGCCGCCAGCATGCGGGAATTCGACGTTTCGGGTTTCGCGGCCTCCATCAGCGGGTAAACCGCTGCCCCTCTGTCAATCGTACCTGGACACGTGTCCGTCGAGGCCGTGGGCATTGCTGTACCGGCGCTTTCGCCAATGTCCGGCTCCGATTCTTTTCAAAGTGAATAATGATTCCGCTCAGCGGACTTTCATTTCGTATTTGAGTCGAGTTATTCTCCTCCGATCGGATGACGACGCTGTGCAGCGGCCAACTCGACCGCCTGCGATGGCGACCGCTTGCATTCAAGACAGCCCGGGGCATGCGCCCGGGGCCCGGAAACACAGAGGGAGACAGCATGTCTGATCTGGAAACATTTCGTCAGGAAACCCGTGCCTGGCTTGAGGAAAACTGCCCGCAAAGCATGCGGTCGCCGTTCAAGAGCGACAAAGATGTCTGCTGGGGCGGTCGCAACTGGACTTTTCAGAGTGACGACCAGCGCCTGTGGCTGGAGCGGATGGCCGAGCGTGGCTGGACCGCGCCGGACTGGCCGGTGGAATATGGCGGTGGCGGGCTATCCCGGGAAGAGCACAAGGTATTGAAGGAAGAGCTGGCGCGCATTCAGGCGCGTCCGCCGCTGAACAGTTTTGGGGTCTGGATGATTGGGCCGGCCTTGCTCAAGTTCGGCTCGGAGGAACTCAAGCGCCAGCATCTGCCACCCATCGTGCGCGGTGAGATCCGCTGGTGTCAGGGCTACAGCGAGCCCGGTGCCGGCTCTGACCTGGCGGGTCTGCAGACCCGTGCCGTGGATCAGGGTGACCATTTCATCGTCAACGGTCAGAAAGTCTGGACCTCCTACGCCGACAAGGCCGACTGGATGTTTGCCCTGGTGCGGACCAATCCGGACGTCAAAAAGCAGGAAGGCATCAGCCTGGTGCTGTTCGACATGACAACGCCAGGGGTGTCGACCCGTCCGATCAAGCTGATCTCGGGCAGCTCACCGTTCTGCGAGACCTTTCTCGACGACGTTCGCGTGGAGAAAAATCAGGTGGTTGGCGAGGTCGACAAGGGCTGGGGAATTGCCAAGTACCTGTTGACCCACGAGCGCGAGATGATTGGTGGTTTCGGGCGCACGGCGGCCGGACAGAAGACCCTGCCACAGCAGGCGGTGGACCAGTTGGGCGTGGCCGAGGGCAAGCTCGCGGATAGCTTCCTGAGGGCGGACATCGCACGCTGGGACCTGGACGCCAAGGCCTTTGAAGTCACCGTCGAGCGGGTCACCGATGAAGCCAAGGCCGGTCAGGGTGTGGGTCACGCCTCGGCGATGCTGAAATACTATGGCACTGAGCTTAACAAGCGGCGCCAGGAGTTGCTGCTGGCTATCTACGGCAGCGAGGCCATGGTCTGGGAAGGCGAAGCCTGGCAGGACGGTGCCTTGCCGCGGCAGTGGTTGCGTTCCAAGGGCAACTCCATTGAAGGCGGCACGTCCGAGATTCAGCTGAACGTGATCGCCAAGAACATTCTGGGCCTGGGTTAAGACCGGCGGACCAATGGCAAAGAGGCTATAGAATCATGCAACGTCTAGTATTGAACGAAGAACAGCAAATGCTCAGGGAGTCCGCCGCCGGATTCCTCAAGGACAGCGGCTCGGTCAGCCAGCTGCGTGAATTGCGGGATAACCGTGACGAAACGGGATTCTCCACCCGGCTGTGGCAGCAAATGGTGGAGATGGGCCTGGCCGGAACCCTCATTCCGGAAGCGTTCGGCGGCTCGGAATTCGGGCATGTCGGCATGGGCCAGATCTCCGAGCAGGCCGGCCGTAACCTGACTGCCGCACCCCTGTTCGCCAGCGGTATCCTGGGCGTTTCAGCGCTGCTGCTGGCGGGTAACGATGACCAGAAGACGCAGCTTGAGGCGATCGCCACCGGCAAGCTCCTGACCGCTCTGGCCATTGACGAGCAGGGACGCCATGCGCCGAACCGGGTCAGCACCACGGCCCGTCCCGACAGCGACGGCTATGTGCTTGACGGTCGCAAAACCTTCGTCGTTGACGGCCACGTGGCCGATACCCTGATCGTGTCGGCCCGCACGGCCGGCGAGACAGACGACGAGGCTGGCATCACCCTGTTCCTGGTGGATGCGAAGGCCGCCGGCGTCGAGATTGAACGAACCATCATGGTGGACAGCCACAACGCCGCGCTGGTTCAGCTAACCGGGGTTCAGGTGCCGGCCACCGCGGTACTGGGAACGCTGGACCAGGGTTATTCGGTGCTCGCCACACTGCTGGATATCGGCAACGCCCACCTGGCGGCTGAGCTGCTCGGCGTGGCCGAGGAGGCCTTTGAGCAGACCATGAACTATATCCGTGATCGCAAGCAGTTCGGCGTCACAGTGGCGTCGTTCCAGGCACTTCAGCACCGGGCGGCACACCTGTTCAGCGAGCTGGAACTGCTCAAGTCTGTGGTGCTGAAGGCGCTGCGTTGCCTGGACGACCAGGCCGACAACACCGCTGCAATGGTCAGCCTGGCGAAGGCCAAAGCCTGCGAAATTGCCCAGCTGGCGACCAATGAAGGGGTCCAGATGCACGGTGGGGTGGGCATGACCGACGAGTATGACATCGGTCTGTTCATGAAGCGTGCCCGCCCGTTGCAGCAGCTATTCGGTGACTACGCCTTTCATGCCGACCGTTACGCGCGCCTGAACGGTTACTGAGTGATCGCACCCTGGTCTCGTCCAGCCGGACGGGACCAGGGTCAGGAACAGGGCGTTGTGCTGTCGGTCTGACGCACATGCTGACCGCGCCGGCGGTCGGACAGATTGAGAATGGTCGCTTCTTCCGGCGGCAGCGGCTGAAAGTAGACGGTATTGCGGCCGGTCGCCTTGGCGGTATAAAGAGCGGTATCCGCCTCCATCAGCACGCTGTTGAATTCGGTGTGTTTGGCCCTGGCATGGGCGCCGCCGATACTGGCCGTCAGCTCCAGGATCTTGCCGTCCACCTGCTGGCCCTGCTCGGCGATGCATTCACAGAGCCGGCTGGCAATGGC
>JAWVWU010000085.1:0-7737 GCA_033723595.1 Marinobacter sp.
CACCACATTTTTCGGATTCTTGTGCGTGAACAGCGCCGGGTGCGTCATCATCTCATGGTAGAGAAAGTTATCCCGGGCAGTCAGCATGACGCAGCCATCCAGCACCATCAGATTACCGAAGGTCTCTGTTTCGTAGATTTCAAGCTTCTGGAATTCGGTCTGTTCCTCATGAAGCTTGCGATTGATCTTGAGCGAAAATGCGGTGCCCTGATCCTGAAAGATTTCGGTAAACCAGCCTTCGTTAAGCGCCGTCATCGTCTGTTCTCCGGTTTGGAATGCGTAAGCGGTGCGGGTGAAACCCCGGCAGGCTATTGTAGGTGCCCGGTGCAGCCAGCAAAAGTCCGTCGGTCGGTTTTTTGCCGGACCGTTTCATCCACGGACTTTTAGCCTGGCACCTGAAACCCTACAATAGCAGGCTGCCCGCTGGCACCCTGTCAGACTGAGGCTCAGGACAGGACCCGAACCCATGATCGAACTACCCGGCGCCAACGCCAAAAAGGTCTACAACATTCCCCACTGGAGCGACGGCTACATTGACGTCAGCGCTCAGGGTGATGTGCTGATCCGCCCGGATCGTGGCCACAGCGGCGAGGACATCAACCTGCCGGAGCTGACTCGCTCGCTGCAGGAGCGCGGCGTCCAACTGCCTGTACTGCTTCGCTTTACCGACATCCTTCACGACCGGGTCAACAAACTGTGCAATGCCTTCAATCGTGTCGCCGCTGAGCAGGGCTACGGCGGCCACTACACCGCCGTCTACCCGATCAAGGTCAATCAGCAGCGTCGCGTGGTGGAAGAGCTCATTCGTTCCGAGCCCGCCGCCAGCCAGCAGCAGATTGGTCTGGAAGCGGGCAGCAAGCCAGAGTTGATGGTGGTCCTGGCGCTGGCCAAACAGACCAATTCCGTCATCGTCTGCAACGGTTACAAGGACCGCGAGTATGTTCGCCTGGCGCTGATCGGGCAGAAACTTGGCCACCGGGTGTTTATCGTGGTCGAGAAGCAGTCGGAACTGCCACTGATTCTGGAAGAGGCCGCCAACCTGGGCATCAAGCCGCTGATCGGTGTCCGGGCGCGACTGGCCACCATTGGCAAGGGCAACTGGCAGAACACCGGCGGCGAGAAATCCAAGTTCGGCCTGTCGGCGAGCCAGATTCTCAAAGTTTTGACCGCGCTTGATCAGGCGGGCGCCAAGGACTCGCTGCAACTGCTGCATTTTCACCTGGGCTCCCAGATCGCGAACATCCGGGACATTCAGACCGGTCTGCGCGAGTGCGCACGCTTTTACAGTGAACTGCGGGCGCTCGGCGCACCCATCGACACCGTCGACATCGGTGGCGGCCTGGGGGTTGACTACGAGGGCACGCGCTCCCGAAGCAGTTGCTCGATGAACTACAGCATGTCCGAATACGCCTACAACGTCATTCATACCCTGCAGATCGAGTGCGACCGGGCAGGCATTCCCCACCCGCATCTGATCAGCGAATCGGGACGTGCGCTCACGGCGCACCATGCCGTGCTGATCACCAACGTGATTGACCGCGAAGTACCCGATACTGATCCGCCCGCGCAGCCGACCGACGACGCCCCCGGTCCCCTCCACGACCTCTGGCGTGACTACCTCAACCTGCAGGACGATGGCTCGACCCGTTCGCAGATCGAGATCTACCACGACCTTATGCACGCCATGGGGGACGTACATGCCCAGTTTGCGCACGGCCTGCTGTCTCTCAACCACCGGGCCGAGGCTGAAAGCCTGTACACCGCCTCCTGCCGGCTGCTGCGGGATCAGCTGACCACCAGCAACCGGGCACACCGGGAGGTGATTGACGAGCTCAATGAAAAGCTGGCGGAAAAGTTGTTCGTGAACTTCTCCCTGTTCCAGTCACTGCCGGACGTCTGGGGCATCGACCAGATCTTTCCCGTACTCCCCATTTCCGGGCTGAACCGACCGCTGACTCGCCGTGCGGTCGTGCAGGACATCACCTGCGACTCCGATGGCCGGATCGACCGCTACGTTGACGGCCAGGGTGTGGAAACCACCTTGCCAGTGCCAGAGAGCCAGCCCGGCGAAAGCCAGTTGATCGGCTTTTTCATGACCGGCGCTTACCAGGAAATTCTGGGTGACATGCACAACCTCTTCGGGGACACCCACTCGGTCGACGTGCGCCGCCAACCCGAGGGCGGCTATCGCATCAGTGACCCGATCGAGGGGGACACGGTGGCCAAGGTCCTGCGCTACGTCAATTTCGAACCCGGACACCTGCTGGACGCCTACCGCCGCAAATTCGGCAACAGCAATCTGCCCGCCAGTGAGCAGACCGCGCTGCTGACCGAGCTGGAGAACGGCCTGAACGGCTACACCTACCTGGAAGAGTAATCCCAGCACAGGACAGGCTACCGCCGAGCCGGAGATCAATGGCCACCGCAAGCCCTCGGCCCGGCCCCGTCGCGCACCTATTTCCCGATACGGTCTGTTACAAAAAAACGGGCATCGATTTGATCTGCCTATCACGGCAATGCGTACTTAGGTGACTGACAAACTCGGGACGGGTGCATACAATGAAAATAGTTAATTCCACGCATGCCATTGTCAAGGAGCATCCGGTGACCACACTGGAGCAAACGTCAGCGCGGGCTGAGGGTCGGAAAGATCCCTGGAGCCAGTTGCTGGAGAAGGTGGGCAAATCCCAAGACCGACAGGCCTATCACGCCCTGTTCGAGCACTTTGGGCCACAGATCAAGTACTACGCGATGGCCAACGGTCTGGCCAGCCACGCGGAGGAACTGGTTCAGGAAGTGTTTGTATCGATCTGGCGCCGGTCCTGCCTCTACGACTGGCGCAAGGCAGCCGCATCGACCTGGATATTTACGATTGCCCGTAACCAGCGCATCGACATGCTGCGCAAGATGCGCCGTACCAGCGTGGAAATGGCCGTCGAGACGGACGATCTCTGGCAGATTCCGGGTGACAACGAAGACGAGCCGGTCACGTCGCTGCACCGCCTGATGTCCGAGCGTCGTATCCGGGAGTCACTCAAGCACCTGCCGGAAGAACAGACCACGGTGATCGCCAAGGTCTACATGGAAAACAAGTCGCATCAGCGCGTCGCCAATGAACTGAACATCCCTCTGGGAACCGTAAAGAGCCGGGTGCGCCTGGCGTTGAACAAGCTCAAAGTAATTCTGCAGGATCAGAACGTATGACCCAGCATCACCCTGACAGCCTGAAGTTGATGGAATACAGTGCCGGCAATCTTAGCGATCCGCACGCACTGTGCATCCGGCTTCACCTTGACCAATGCTCCCACTGTCGCAGTCGCGTCGATATGCTGGATAGCCTGGGCGCGGTGATGATGGAGCAGCAATCGCAGGTCAGTGTCTCAAACTCCATGTTCGACAGCATCCTGGCTCGCATCGATGAGTCGGCGGACGAGCCCTTCAGCCCGTCCGTACCCAATTCGGCCAGCCCGCTGCAGAAGCTGCTCGGCGAAGACCTGAACAAGCTGCCCTGGAAGCGGCAACTGGGAGATGCCAGCGTCTATGACATCACCGATCAGTTTCCGGGCCAGAACGAGCAGGTGGTTCTGCAGAAATTGACGGCAGGAGGCAAGGCGCCCTCCCACACCCACCGCGGCGAGGAAACCACCATCGTGCTGCAAGGTGCGTTCACGGACAACAAGGGCGTGTTCAACCAGTGGGACTTCGTCACCCTGGACAGCCAGGATAACCACAAGCCCGTGGCACTGCCTGGCGATGATTGCATAACCCTCTCAGTGCTCAGCGCGCCGGTAAAGCTGACCGGTACGTTCACACGCCTGCTGAACCCGTTTATTCGCTGAGTTTGGCGGGGCGTCTTCCCGAGGGAAGACCGCCTCAACCCGACACGGCAAAACGAAAAAGCCCGCCCTCGAAGAGCGGGCTTTTTTAATGGGAAAACTACCAGGGCAGGTCGCGACCGTCCCAGTTGATAAACCGGCCGTTGTCGTCGCTCGTCAGTGCATCGAAGATGGTCAGCAGATTGCCAGCGGTGTCGTCGGGGGTGTGAACCCGCAACTGCGCCAGTGATTGCTCGAACGGGGCGCTCAAGGCTGTGCGCGTGGTGCCGGGATGGACCGCCACGCAGGCCACCGAACGCAGCCGGCGCGGCAGTTCGATGGACAGGTTACGGGTAAACATGTTCAACGCGGCCTTCGACGCCCGGTAGGCGTACCAGCCGCCCATGCGATTGTCGTCAATCGACCCCACCTTGGCCGATACGGCCATAAAGCGTTTCAGTCCCGGATGTCGGAACCAGGGCAGCAACGACCGCACCAGCAGGGGGAAGGCAGTCGCGTTGATGGCGAACGCCTGGGCCATGCTGTCAGCGTCCAGATCCTCCAGCCGTTTCTCCGGCTGCAAACCCTCACCATGGAGCCGGCCGGCTGCGTAGATCAATCCGTCCAGCATCGTGCGGTCGGGTAACGAGGCGCGCAGCTGTCCGGCAATCTGCTCGGGCTCACGGGCATCCCACCGGATCAGATGCAGTCGCCCGGCCATGCGTTCACACCAGTCACGCTCCTGGTCCGGCTGACGGCAAAGGCCCCAGACTTCCCGGTCCGGATGCGTCAGCAGACGCTCCACGATCGCTCGACCAATTCCGCCGGTTGCACCGGCAACAACCACACGTTCCATGGATCCTCCCCTGCTTTGTTTGATCAGCCCGACGGGAAGCGGGGCCTGGACGTTACGTTCGCCATGACCTGTTTACGTCACAGACCGCTCACCGGACCGTGGTTGCGCCAACATCTGGCGTTCATCCGGGAACGGGAGCCGACATGCCGGAAACGGATCCGTCTTTATGGCCGGAAATGACTGACAATATGTCATTTGCGGCCTTCCGCCGGCCGCCTGAGTCCGGATAATGGATCAGGTTGATTAGTGTCTCTGAACTAGTCCGGCTCACAGCTCCATGGCGTGAGCCTTTTGCTTGTCTGCCACGCGTTTGCGTGGCTTTTTTATGTCTGCCTCGCCTGCGTGCTCCCGGACCTTCAGGTACAATGGCCCCGCAATGATCGATTGACAGGGCCCTGAATCACCATGACTGACGCTGACGACTACGACTTCCGCTTTGGTGGCATTGAACGCCTCTACGGGCGCACTGCCCTGCAAGCCTTTCGGGCGTCTTCGGTAGCGGTGGTTGGTTTGGGCGGCGTCGGCTCCTGGGCCGCTGAAGCGCTGGCAAGAACCGGCATTGGCCGCATTGTCCTGATCGACATGGACGATGTCTGCGTGTCCAACACCAACCGACAGCTGCACGCGCTGACCGGACAGTACGGTCAAACCAAAACCGCGGCGATCGCCCGGCGCCTGCAGGCTATCAATCCCCACGCCGACATTGTCGAGCACTTTGGTTTTCTGACCCCGGCGAACGTCGCCACCCTGATCGATGACAGTCTGGACGGCGTGATTGACGGCATCGACAGTGTCAGGGCGAAAGCCGCGCTGATCGCCCACTGCAAACGCCGGAAGATCCCCTTGATCTGTGCCGGCGGCGCCGGCGGACAGATGGATCCAACTCAGATTCAGGTCAGTGACCTCAGTCGAACCACGCAGGATCCATTGCTGGCCAAAGTGCGCAACCTTTTGCGCCGCGAATACGGCTTCTCCAGAAACCCCAAGCGCCGGTTCGGTATTGAAGCGGTGTACTCGCTGGAACAGCTCACGTATCCTGCCGGTGACGGTGAAGTCTGCCTGCAGAAGCCGGACACCTCGGGGCCAGTCAGACTGGACTGCGCCTCCGGATTTGGCGCAGCCAGCCCGGTCACGGCCAGTTTCGGGTTTGTTGCGGCCAGCCGGCTCATCAACCGGCTCGCACGCCAGGCGCGGACACTCGCCGCGAGCGCGGAAACCACCGCCGAGGCGGACTGAGACAACCGCCGGGGCCGCCTGAGTCAGCGTCAACTTTAGAACCGGGCACTCCGGGTTCTGGTATGCAAACTCTGGACACCGCCATCAACCAAGCGCAGTCGCTTAAAGAACACCCTGACTGGACCCGATTTGATTATGGCCGCCAATACCGTTCTCGTCCTCGCCAGCATCGGCGTGTTGTCTCTTTTCTGCCAATGGCTGGCCTGGCGACTTCGAGTGCCGGCCATCCTGCTATTGCTGGCCGGCGGCATCGCGGCGGGGCCGCTGACCGGGTGGCTGACACCGTCGGCGGTATTCGGTGATCTGTTATTCCCGGTGATTTCCCTGGCGGTTGCGATCATTCTGTTCGAGGGCAGCCTGACCCTGGAGTTTGAAGAAATAAAAGGGCACGGCAAGATGGTGCGCAATCTGGTGCCCGTCGGTTCGGTGGTCACCTGCACCGTCGGCACGCTGGCCGTGCACTGGGTGCTTGGCGTGTCCTGGGAAATCGCCCTGCTGTTCGGAGCGATCACCATCGTGACCGGTCCGACGGTGATCGCGCCCTTGCTGCGCTCGGTGAAACCCGCCGCGCGCCTGGCCAATATTCTGCGCTGGGAAGGCATCATCATTGATCCGGTCGGCGCGCTGCTGGCCGTACTGGTTTTTGAGGGCATCGTATCCTGGGGTCAGGCCAATGTGTTCAGCCACTCCCTGTACATTTTCGCCATTACCGTCGCGGTCGGCCTGGGTCTGGGGGCCACTGCGGGCTGGCTCAACGGCTTTGCCCTGCGCAAACACCTGATTCCACAGTACCTGCACAATGCCGGCACCCTGACCTTCATGCTGGGCGCCTATGCTCTGTCCAATGAATTGGCTCACGAGTCCGGACTGCTTACGGTCACGATCATGGGCATCTGGATGGCCAACATGAAGCAGGTACCCATCGAGAGCATTCTGGAATTCAAGGAATCGCTCAGTGTTCTGCTGATCTCAGCACTGTTCATCATTCTGGCAGCCCGGGTCGAGTTCACCGCGATCGCCGATCTGGGCTGGGGCCTCGTTGCGGTACTGGCTCTGCTGATCCTGGTGGCGCGCCCGGTCAGCATTTTTCTGTCAGCGATCGGGACCAGCCTGAGCTGGCGTGACAAGCTCTTTCTGAGCTGGATCGCCCCGCGCGGCATTGTCGCCGCCGCCGTATCCGCGCTGTTCGCCTTTCAACTGCAGGCGCTGGGGCACGACGACGCTGATGCGCTGGTGCCGTTGGTGCTGATGGTGATCATCACCACCGTCACACTCCAGAGTCTGACCGCCCGGCTGGTTGCCCGGTTACTGCACGTGGCGGAACCGGCCGACTATGGGTTCCTGATTCTCGGCGCCAATCAGGTTGCCCGACAGATCGGCCTGGCCCTGAAGAAACTCGATGTCCCCGTCGTACTGACCGATACCAACTGGGAAAACGCGCGGCTGGCTCGCATGGACAATCTACAGGTCTACTTTGGCAACCCGGTTTCGGAACATGCATCCACACATCTGGACCTGACCGGCATTGGCAACTTGCTGGTCATATCCCCGTACAAGCAGCTCAACTCTCTGGCGACCTACCACTTCCTTGACTGGCTGGGCAACGGCAGTGTCCACAGCCTCTCCGAGGGCGATCAGGACCAGAAAGCCCGTCATCAGACGGCGGAGAAAATCCAGCAGACACGGGGACTGTTTGGCGATGTCAGTTACGCCAAGCTTGCCACGCTGATCAGCAAGGGCTACACGGTGAAGACAACCCAGTTAAGCGAGGCCTTTACCTACGAGCAATTCAGGGAGCAGTACGATCAGCAGGCACTGGTTCTGTTTACC